>NZ_JBQCMZ010000018.1:0-101233 GCF_051964675.1 Cytobacillus sp. SAFR-174
TGAATTGGATTATGTTTGGAAAGCATTTTAATCACCTCAAGCATTGTATTACTTCTATTGTAAAACAAAAAAGACTGCAGACAAGCACGATTTTAATCGAGTTTGTCGACAGTCTGAATTAAGCTGCCTTAGCGGGCAGCTTAATTTTTTATTTTTTCATTAATCGGCAGATCCAATCGTAATAGATCCTCGTATGTTTCCCTTTTAACAACCAGCTTAGCCTCTCCATTTTCAATAAAAACTACAGGCGGCCTTGGGATTCGATTATAATTATTTGCCATGGAATAACCGTATGCGCCTGTACAGAAAACAGCCAGGAGGTCTCGATCCCCTGCTTTTGGAAGAGGCAAATCCCAAATAAGCATATCGCCTGATTCACAGCATTTTCCGGCAATTGATACTGTCTCTTCCGGCTTATCCAACACCCGGTTTGCCAATACCGCTTCATACTTAGCCTGATAAAGGGCCGGCCTGATATTGTCACTCATGCCGCCATCCACAGCGAGATAATTTCTTACATTTGGAACCTCTTTGCGTGACCCAGTCTGGTATAAAGTTGTTCCGGCATCTCCCACTAGGGAACGCCCCGGCTCAATCCAAATTTCCGGCATCTTCATGGAAAAATGCTTAGCCTGTTTTTTAACTTCCCCGATAATTTCTTCAACATATTTAGATGCATGAATCGGATCATCTTCTTCTGTATAGCGGATTCCAAAACCTCCGCCTAAGTTAAGCACTTTAGGTTCATATGCATGTTTTTCTTTCCATTCTGCCATCTTCTCAAAAATTTTCTTGGCAGCCAAAATGAAGCCTGTTGTATCGAAAATCTGAGAGCCGATATGACAGTGCAGTCCAAGCGTTTCAATCCAGCTTGAATTCAGAGCTATTTGCAGAGCCTTTTCAGCCTGGCCATTCTGCAGGTCAAATCCAAACTTTGAATCTTCCTGGCCGGTTAAGATATAGTCATGGGTATGTGCCTCGATTCCTGGCGTGACCCTCAGTAAAATTTTTGTTTTAACTGCAAGAGATTCACAGATTTCCTCTAATAATTCCAGCTCATAAAAATTATCGACAACAATACAGCCGACATGATTCTTTAGAGCCATCTCAAGTTCTTCTCTGCTCTTATTGTTCCCGTGAAAATGGATTCTTTCAGATGGAAAATCTGCAGCAAGAGCAGTGTATAACTCTCCGCCTGATACCACATCCAATGAAAGTCCTTCTTCATCTACAAGCTGAACCATTGCCACTGTTGAGAAAGCTTTGCTCGCATATGCAACTTGTGCTTCTATTCCAAGCTTCTCGAAAGTTTCCTTAAAGCCCCTGGCTCTTTCTCTTATTAGTGCCACATCATATACGTATAAAGGTGTTCCAAATTGACTGGCGAGTTCGACAGTATCCATACCGCCAATTTCAAGATGCCCTTTGTCATTTGCCTTCATGGTGCCGTGAAAAAACATGGTTCCCCCTCTTCCTTTTCCTCAGGTGTCTTGCCCCCGAGACTGAACAATTTATGAAAGAAATAGACAGCACCCCAAGAGACTGTCTATTCTGTTTCCTTTAATCCTTTATTTAATTAAAAAAACTTTACCATATTTCGTGTATCTTAGCAATCGGCATTACGCGTATTTCTTATTTTACAGGCTGCTTGTAACGATTTTTAGTCTGCACAATACTTGGCCTGATCTTTGAACCGGGCATGGAACGGCGAATCAGGATTTGGGTTAAAGCCACCGGGCTGAATGGAATAAACGGCCAAAGATATGGTGTGTTCAATGATTTGATGCTTGCAAGCAGAAGAATCGTCAATGTAAGCCCTACCACCAAGCCTGGTGTATGGAAAATCGCAACAGCTATAAGAAGGCCAAGCCTTACAATTTTATTGGCAATACTCAATTCATAGCTTGGCGTTGCAAATGTTCCAATTGCTGCAAGTGCTACATACAAGATGACCTCCGGGACAAACAAACCGACATCAATGGCAATTTGCCCAATAAGTACTGCTGCTATCAAACCCATTGCGGTTGAAAGCGGAGTTGGCGTATGAATGGCGGCGATCCTTAGAAATTCAATCCCGACATCGGCGAGAAACAGCTGGACAATGACAGGAACATTCGTTTCTTCGTTAGGGCCCACAAACGCAATTCTTTCAGGCAGGAGTGAAGGCTCCAAAACGAACAAAAACCAAAGCGGAAGCAGTACAATCGATGCCAATAAGCCTAAGAAACGAATCCAGCGGACAAATGTGCCGACTGCCGGCGATTGCCTGTATTCTTCTGCATGCTGCAAATGATGAAAATAGGTTGTAGGTGTAATAATGACACTTGGTGAAGTATCAACAAATATAATGACATGCCCTTCAAGCAAATGGGCCGCTGCCACATCTGCTCTTTCCGTATACCGCACCAGCGGGAATGGATTGTATCCCTGCTTTAAAAGAAATTCCTCGACTGTTTTGTCAGCCATTGTAATGCCATCTATTTCAATCGCTTTAATTTCTTTTCTAATTAAATCAACTAAATCCTTATTCGCCACATCTTTTATGAAACCAATTGCGACATCTGTCTTGGATCTTTCACCAACACGCATGATTTCAAAGCGAAGCCGTTCATCTCTAATCCTTCTGCGGGTCAGGGCTGTGTTAATTATTATATTCTCTACATAGCCATCTCTTGAGCCGCGGACAACTTTTTCAGTATCCGGTTCCTGCGGGGTTCTTCCGGGATAGCTTCTGACATCGATGACAAGTCCCTCTCCCTCACCCTCGCCGACAACGACAATCAGGCCTGATAGTACTTGATCAACCAATTCATCCATTGTTTTAATGTGCTCAATGGATTGATGTCTCAGCCTGTTTTCAATGATTTTAAATAGGTTAGAGGAAAGTTTTTCACTGTCATTGATCCCCACCAGACCCTCAATGATGGCAATGATATAACTCGTATCGGTTAGTCCATTAATATAATAGAAATGAACATCCTTCCTTAAGATCGTTAGCTTTCTGACACCCAGATCGAAGCTTTCTCCCAGGCCAACTCTATTTTTCATGTACTTTTCAATTTCATGGACGGACTCATATATAGGTATCTTTTCATCCTTCGTCTTGTTTCGTGTCATAATAGCCGCTCCTTTCCAATATAAGCTCTACTGCCTTTTTAGTAATTGGCGAACCTAATTCATAATGATCTTTTTTAGACATCTTTCCGATATCGCCAATTCCCACGATTATCGGCACATCCAGCTGATCAAGACAATAAACGGTATCACCATTAATTCTGCCAATTTCCATTTCGGGTACTCCGAACTTATCAACTCCATATGGAGTCAATTCCCCGTTGTTATCGATACATACATCTACTTTTGTCCACTCGGCCTGTCTTGTTTTTGAGGCAACTGCTATGACTCCCAGAACATCGATATCTTTATGGCATGCAACATACTTCAGCGCATTCTCTCCGGCTCCCTCCCCGATAAACCCGCTGTCATCAAACATAACCAATACGGGGTCATGGGAGACTTTTTTAATCAGCTTGACGATTTGCTGACCGTTTAAAACAGAAGGGTTTCCATGCGACAAAGATAGGCATCTTCCTCCGATTTCCTTCGCAACATGCTCCACTGTCTTTCTTGCAAAATCGTCGCCATCAGTTATAAGAATGACGTGCCTCCGTTCATCCATAGCAGTTTTTCCTTTCCGAATCCTCATTTTTCTTAAATATGCCCAGCCGGTTTCTTATTTATTTACAAAATAAATCCATTGAAACAGTGATCCGAACACCTTTCCAAATACAAATGCCATCAATAAAATCACAATCTTTCCATCTACTCCGATTCTCTTCGCAAGGATTGGAAAAACATTCAGCACTTCAGTTAAAGCTGCTGCCAGCATGCCAATAAATATGCCCGAAGCAAGCCCAATGGGTATCAGTAACAGGGCTGTCAGGTGAAAAACCGGATTCCATAAAGTTGCCAGTGCACCAGCCAAAGCTCCCATTACAACTGCAGCTTCATAATAATGGATCATCTTCATCGTTTTGCTCAGCTGGGTAAGCCTTGGGATAATGCCCAAAACAGCCAGGAATGCAACAAAACCTGAACCAACAGCGAGCCCGCCGGCAAATCCTATGATCATTACCAGGACAACATTAATGGTCATCAAGATACTTCATACTCTCCTTGTTTTCTTTCAATGCAACATAGTTATCAAGATCAAGCTGATAATTGAACATTTCTACTTCCAGCGGGCTTGGTTCCTCGTTCAGCCGCTTCTTAAAAACATGGTTAAAGAAAATGATCATGCCAAGCCCCAGGCCAATCGAATAGGGAATTTGAAAAATGAGAGGCCTGCTGTCCACTTCCCCGGTTATGAGAGTGTAAATTCTAAGCTGTACAGCCTGCATGCTCACGTCTTCATGAAAATTCATAATAGCGAGGGCAGCACCTATGAACAGAAGCAGCCAAACCAGCAGAAATAGAGGAAAAGATACTTTACGTTTCTTTGTAACAACCTCGACTATCGCTTGAGCCGGCCCGATCGACTGGACTTCAATGTTTGAAAATAACTGGGTTATGGTCCTAATTACCTTCATAACATCAATTACCACAATATTCCGGTCCTGCTCGCTTACTTGATAAAGCGGAAGTGCACAAAGCTTTTCGTAAATGTCATCGTCGGCAATGACCTGTGCAATATCTTTCAGCAGTATTCTCTGATTGGGCCGTATTTGCAGCCGATGCCGCAAGCGGATATAAACTGTTTTTTCCAATATGCTCACTTCCCACACAAGTGATATCCTCTTCGAATTTGGTTCGCCTATTTAGAGCTTTTCGCTTTTGTGTCTATATTTAGTATGAGTTACATATATTAGCTTCATGAACTCCAATAATTGGCTGTTAGATAAAGTGAAACTTCAATCAGTGGGGGTGCTCCTTATCCCCCACTGATTGTTAGTCGCGTTCTAGTGTCGCTAAGGTCTCCGCTAGCGCTTCGATCAATCGACACTACGAACCCGATTGGTTCAACTAAGCCTCTGCCTGCGCGACGGCAAGTTTCACTGTATCTCACCAATCGGGCCTTTACGGGCAGTTTGACCCCCACTTATCCTCCTTTGATTCCTCTGAGTGTTGAAGTGGGGGTCTTACTGCCCGTTAGACTGCGATAAAAAAAATGAAAGACCGGATTGGATTTAAATATCCATCCGGTCTTTCATTTGCTGCAGTATCTTTTTTTCCAGACGCGACACCTGCACCTGGGAAATGCCAAGCCTTGCCGCTACTTCGGATTGAGTCTGATCTTTATAGTAGCGCAAGTAAACAATCAGTCTTTCCCGCTCATCCAATTCACGGATCGCTTCTTTTAATGCTATTTTATCAAACCATTTTCCTTCATTGCCATCATCAATCTGATCGAGCAGTGTAATGGGATCTCCGTCGTTTTCATACACTGTTTCATGTATAGAAGATGGGATCCTGCTTGCTTCCTGGGCAAGGATAATATCTTCAGGAGAAATTTCCAGGAACTCGGAAAGCTCTGTAACGGTTGGGATGCGGCCAAGCGTTTTTGATAACTCGTCTTTGGCTTTCCTGATTTTATTGCCCATTTCTTTTAAAGAACGGCTTACTTTTACCGTTCCATCATCCCGTATGAACCTTTGGATTTCTCCAATAATCATTGGAACCGCGTAGGTCGAAAACTTTACATCATAACTCAGATCAAACTTATCAACCGATTTCAATAAGCCGATACAGCCAATTTGGAAGAGGTCATCAGGTTCATACCCTCTATTCAAGAATCTCTGGACGACAGACCAGACAAGACGCATATTTTTTTGAACAATTCTGTCCCTTGCACCCTGATCTCCGCTTTGGCTTTGCTTTATTAGCTCCTTGACTTCATTGTCCTTTAAATAGGTTTGGCCCTTCTCTGCTTTAACCTCCACATCCATAGCAAGACTCCCTTAATTGCATAGCATTTTACTATTTGATAAATGCTTCCTTAATCGGATCTCTGTGCCTATTCCCGGCTGCGATTTGATTTCGATTTCGTCCATGAAATTTTCCATGATGGTAAAGCCCATACCTGATCTTTCCAATTCAGGTTTTGTTGTAAATAATGGCTGCCTCGCCTCTTCCACATCCATAATCCCAAGGCCCTTATCCTTAATGGTCAGATCAATGAATCCATCTTCAATCAGGACAGAAATATAGACGACCCCATTAGGATCATTTTCATAGCCGTGAATAATGGAGTTGGTTACAGCTTCAGAAACGACCGTTTTAATTTCTGTCAGTTCGTCCATTGTCGGATCAAGCTGGGCAATAAAGGCAGCCACAGTGACACGGGCGAATGATTCATTTTGGCTAAGCGCACTGAATTCGAGGTTCATCACATTTTTCATCGTTCAGGCAACCCCCAATCTTTGCAGTGCGTTTTCTTCTGTCGGTTCTAAACGGATTATCTTAAATAAACCCGACATATCAAATAGTCTCTGCACTGCTGGAGAAATCGCACAAACAACCATTTCACCATGCTTCTGTTTGATTTGTTTATAGCGGCCCAAAATCACTCCCAGCCCTGAACTGTCCATAAAAGAAAGCTGCTCAAGGTTTAATATAATATGATGGATGTCATGATCTTCAATCGCCTTTGTCGCCTGTTCACGCAGTTCATCTGCCGAATGATGGTCCAGTTCCCCGCTTAAACGAATACATAAGACATCATGCTTTACTTCCAAATTAATGTTAAGACTCACTATCTTAGCCTCCTTATCTGGTATCCGCAACTGAAAAAGCCGCTAATGCTCATGCTTTTCCTCCGGATAGGATTATCCGGAATCTTATAAAATTCCGGTATCCGCCCTTATAGTGAGTCAATTTCGATGCCTGGAGCTTCATTTCCTTCCTGGAGACAAAACTAGTGTATTTTCGCTAAAAATAATAATCATAGGGATGTTTTTCGACAAAAATAAAGTGAAACTTCAATCAGTGGGGGTTTCCTTATCCCCCACTGATTGTTAGTCGCGTTCTAGTGTCGCTAAGATCTCCGCTAGCGCTTCGATCAATCGACACTACGAGCCCGATTGGTTCAACTAAGCCTCTGCCTGCGCGTCGGCAAGTTTCACTGTATCTCACCAATCGGGCCTTTACATTATAAAGCGAGGCGACTTGCCTTGGGGTGACAAGCATAAGACGAGCAGATGGCGGGGAGTGCTTTTCTTCCCATCAGCTGATTGGCTTATGACCTCGAGCCCCTAGGAGCCGCAGCTAGATCGGGCAGTTTGACCCCCACTTATCCTCCTTTGATTCCTCTGAGTCTTGAAGTGGGTGTCTTACTGCCCGTTAGACTGCGATAAATTATTCAGTTTTTGAAAATAACCCCATGGATCGTTTAAATAATGTCCACCATGATGCTTCACTGCTGTCTTCTTTAGCAACTAAAGGGCTTTCAACTAAGACTTTTCCATCCTTTTTCAAGGTTAATGTTCCGATCTGATCACCCTTTTGGACAGGAGCTTTAATTTTTTTATTTAAAGTAATCTTCTGTTCAATTTCTTTAATACTTTCACCTTTTTTAGTTAAAAGGGAAATCGGTTCACTGGTCAGGGCTTCAACCATCTTCTTTTCGCCTTTGCTGACTTCTACTTTTCCAAGAACGTGATTTCTTTCGTACATTGGGTGGGTCTTATATTGGCTGAATGCAAAGTCGAGCATTTTAGTCACTTGAGCATTTCGTTCTTTTGAAGTCGGTGCGCCAAAAACCACGGCTATAACCCGCATTCCGTCTTTCTCGGCTGTTGCCGTCAGACAGTATTTTGCTTCAGAGGTAAAACCGGTTTTGAGGCCATCGACACCAGGATAAAAACGCACAAGGCGATTTGTATTGACCAGCCAGAATTTTTTATCTGTGTCTTCACGAAGATAGGCTTCATATGTGCCCGTAAAATCAGTTATTTTCTCATATTTAAGAAGCTCTTTGGCCATTATGGCCATATCATGTGCAGTACTGTAATGTTCCTTAGCTGACAAGCCTGTAGGGTTTTGGAATTGGGTATTTTTCAGCCCTAATTCCTTTGCCTTTTTATTCATCATTTCAACAAAAGCTTCTTCTGAACCGGCAATTCTCTCAGCCATTGCAACGGATGCATCATTGCCGGAACCAATGGCAATCCCCTGCAGCATTTGCTTGGTGGTCATTTCTTCACCCGGCTCCAGGAAGATTTGCGAACCGCCCATTGATGCCGCATATTCGCTTGTCCGGATTTTCTCATCCCATGACAGCTTTCCTTCATCTATCGCTTCCATAATTAAGAGCATGGTCATGACTTTTGTCATGCTGGCAGGCGGAAGCTGCTCACCGCTGTTTTTTTCATACAATACCGAACCGGTATCACGCTCGATAAGAATTGCGGATTTCACATTATCTGCTAAATCCGCGCTGCTTTCTCTTGCAAACCCGGAAGGAGCAAAGATTGTTGCCATTAATAATGCTATTAACATTAATGAGACGAGTCGTTTCATCACACAATACCTCCATTCTTTATAGCCTCCATTTTTTCCAGTTAAAGAAAATTTATACAGTCCAGGAAGACTAAAAAGAAATTAAACAGTCAGCCCCACGCAAAAAAAGCCGCCGGATATAACCCTCCGGCGGCTTCCTGATTCACTATTATTCAGTTATTTCTTCATGAATTAATACTGGTGCCTCCACTTTTTCTGTGGACAGTGTAATGTTTTCATAAAGCATAGTTCTTACTTCTTCTACACTTTCAAAATTGCTGCAGATGGTGACGAGAGATTCGCCCTTCTGTACACGGTCGCCGATTTTCTTTCTTAAAATCAGGCCGACAGCCAGATCAATTTCTGATTCCTTCGTTGCTCTTCCTGCTCCCAATAGCATGGCTGCAGTTCCAATTTCATCCGCAACAATCTCAGAAACATAGCCATCCTGCTTAGCTTCTAATTCAAATGTATATTTTGCCTGAGGCAGTTTCTGCGGATCATCGACAACTGACGCATCTCCGCCTTGTGAGCTTAGGAATACTTTAAATGTTTCTAAAGCTGAACCGTCCTTCATAGCATTCTCTAATTTTTCGCGCGCTTCCTTCAATGAATCCGCTTTTTTCGCAAGGAAAACCATATGGCTTCCAAGGGTCAGGCAAAGCTCAGTCAAATCTTCAGGTCCTTCGCCTCTTAATGTATCGATAGCTTCCTTTACTTCAAGGGCATTGCCGATGGCATAACCAAGCGGCTGGCTCATATCTGAGATGACAGCCATTGTGTTTCTGCCAACATTATTTCCAATGCGGACCATTGCTTTTGCTAATTCACGTGAATCGTCAAGTGTCTTCATAAATGCGCCGGCGCCTGTCTTAACATCAAGGACAATGGCGTCAGCACCTGCAGCGATTTTTTTGCTCATAATCGAGCTTGCAATCAGAGGGATACTGTCCACTGTGGCAGTTACATCGCGCAGTGCATATAACTTTTTGTCTGCAGGCGTTAAGTTCCCGCTCTGGCCAATGACTGCAATTTTATTTTGATTAACAAGCTTAATAAATTCTTCATTCTCTATTTCAACATGGAATCCTTCAACAGCCTCAAGCTTGTCGATTGTTCCGCCTGTATGTCCAAGGCCGCGCCCTGACATCTTCGCAACCGGAACACCTACTGCAGCTACAAGCGGGCCCAGTACGAGTGTTGTTGTGTCACCTACACCGCCAGTTGAATGTTTATCTACTTTAATTCCTTCTATTTTGGATAAGTCGATTTGATCACCGGATTCTACCATTGCCATAGTTAAGTTGGCTCTTTCGTTCTCTGTCATCCCCCGGAAGAAGATTGCCATTGTTAATGCACTTACCTGATAATCCGGGATTGAACCGTTCGTGTATCCTTTAATGACGAATTGAATTTCTTCTGCCGTTAACTCCAGTCCGTCTCTTTTCTTTTCAATAAGATCCACCATTCTCATCAACAAACACCACTTTCATTTATTTATGGCTTTATTCTAATCGATTGTTGTTTTGCTTAAAAAGTCAGCAGCATAACCGCCAAAATTAATAAGCTTAAGCACCAAATTCCTTAACGATTGCTTTCACATAACGAAGGAAGTCAGCTTTGACTTTTTCTGTTGTTTCGATTACTTCTTCATGGTTAAGCGGCTGGTCAAGGATGCCTGCTGCCATGTTTGAGATACAGGAGATTCCAAGGACCTTCATGCCTGAATGCTGTGCCACAATGACTTCCGGAACAGTTGACATGCCGACTGCATCTCCGCCCATTGTTCTCAGCATGCGAACTTCTGCAGGGGTTTCATATGTTGGGCCTGTATTGCCGACATATACTCCTTCCTGAATCTTCAGGTTCAGTTTTTCGGCTAGTCCTCTGGCAAGTTTTCTCAATTCTTTGGAATATGCTTCTGACATATCCGGAAAACGCGGACCCATCCGGGAATCATTAGGACCGATTAAAGGATTGCTGCCCATATTGTTGATATGGTCTGAAATTAGCATTAAATCGCCTGGAGAATAGCTTTCATTCACTCCGCCTGCCGCATTTGTAACAATGAGCTTCTCAACACCCATCTCATTCATAACTCTTACAGGGAAGGTTACCTTATCGAAGGAGTATCCTTCGTAATAATGGAACCGGCCTTGCATAGCAACCACTTCAATGCCGTTCAAGCGTCCAAATACAAGCTGTCCTGCATGACCCTCTACTGTTGATACAGGGAAATCAGGAATTTCATTGTACGGGATTTTAACCGGTTCTTCGATTTCGTCTGCCAATACACCAAGTCCTGAACCTAAAATCAGCCCAATCTTTGGCTGGCCTGTATATTTATTTTTAAGAAATTCAGCTGCATTTTGAATTTTGCTGTAATCCATTTTCAATCTCCTCATCTGCATTTGTAATGTAATTATTTCAGTTGGTTCAAAAAGCTTTTGCCATAGGCCGGCATTTTCACATTAAAGTTATCCGATATAGTCGCCCCAATATCTGCAAAGGTTTCACTGACCGGAAGCTCTTTTCCTTCTTCCATATCTTTTGAATAAACAAGAAGCGGAACGTATTCTCTCGTATGATCTGTGCCATGATGGACAGGGTCATTGCCGTGGTCTGCCGTAATTATTAATAAGTCGCCATCCTGCATTTTCTCAAATACTTCAGGCAGGCGTTCATCAAACTCTTCAAGAGCTTTTCCATACCCTTCCGGATCACGTCTATGGCCAAATAATGCATCAAAGTCCACCAGATTGACAAAGCTCAGTCCCGTAAATTCTTTATCAAACGTTTCGATCAGCTTATCCATTCCATCCATATTTGACGTTGTGCGAATGGCCTCAGTTACTCCCTCTCCATCATAAATGTCGGAGATTTTCCCAATTGCCACTACATCAAGTCCGCCATCTGCCATTTCATTCATTACTGTGCGGTCAAATGGCTTTAACGCATAATCATGTCTGTTTGATGTTCTTTGGAAATTTCCCGGCTCGCCAACGAATGGTCTGGCAATCACACGGCCTACCATATATTTTTCATCAAGTGTCAGCTCGCGTGCAATTTTACAGATTTTATACTGTTCTTCAATTGGAATGATATCTTCATGTGCCGCAATCTGCAGAACTGAATCGGCTGATGTATAAACAATCAGTGCTCCTGTTCTCATATGTTCTTCTCCCAGTTCAACCAGGATTTCTGTTCCGCTTGCAGGCTTATTCCCAATAATCTTCCTGCCGGTGCGTGATTCAAGTTCTGAAATCAATTCCTCCGGAAATCCATCAGGAAAGACTCTAAATGGAGTTTGAATATTCAACCCCATAATTTCCCAGTGACCAGTCATTGTGTCTTTTCCGTTTGATGCTTCCTGCATCTTCGTGTAAAACGCCATAGGGTTATCCGCTTTTTCGATTCCTTTGATTTCGCGGATATTACTAAGGCCAAGTTTGCCCATGTTCGGCATCTTCAGGCCATTCATTTTTTCTGCGATGTGGCCAATTGTATCGGCACCTTTGTCACCGAATTTATCGGCATCAGGCGCTTCTCCGATTCCCACTGAATCCATGACAATTAAAAAAACGCGCTTATATGTATATGCAGACATTTGAAAACCTCCTAATAATTTGAATACGGTTACAAAAATCATATTCGTATAGTACCCTTTTTAGGTTTATTTAACACTGATTCTCTTGCTGGAGCCGGGGTGTATACCGCCATTCCCGCGTTTTAAAACATAATAAGGATAGCCCTTTCATTTGTCAGAAGTCTGACATCTATATTTTACCTAATAAACAGGTAAAATGACAAGAAAAAGCTGCCTATTTTTATGGCAGCTTTATGACATTTGATTTTTTCTATTTTAAGCACGCGGATGGTATTGACTGTACACATCTTTTAGCCGTGTTTTGGTTACATGCGTATAGATTTGCGTAGTGGAAATATCGGCATGTCCAAGCATTTCCTGGACAGCCCGCAAATCTGCCCCATTTTCCAGCAGATGAGTGGCAAATGAATGCCTCAGCGTATGTGGAGTCAGCTCCTTCTCGATCCCTGCCTCCTTGGCCAGCCGCTTCAGTATTTTCCAGAATCCCTGTCTCGAAAGACGTCTGCCGTGATGATTTAAAAATAATGCTTCATCCCTATGCTTTTTAGAAACGAACTTGCCTCTTCCATCAGTTAAATACCTTTCAAGCGCTTCAGAAGCTGTTTTGCCAATAGGCACAATCCGTTCCTTGTTCCCTTTGCCAATACATCTTACAAAGCCCATCGTTAAATGAACATCACCTGAGTTCAGGCCTATCAGTTCACTTACGCGAATGCCTGTAGCATATAAAAGTTCAAGCATGGCTTTATCCCGCAGACCAAAGTGATCCTTAATTTCCGGAAGATCCAATAAAGTTTCCACTTCCTGCATGTTTAATACTTTTGGAAGCGAACGTTCCATTTGCGGTGTTTCTATATGGACAGAAGGATCATGGCCAACTGCTTTTTCGCGGAGCAGAAATTGGTGAAAGGCCCTTATGGAGGCTATATGCCGGGCCAGAGTTTTTGAGGATTTGCCCTGTTTTTTTAAAAAGCCGAGAAATTGGACAATTTGCATGCGCTGCACATTCTCAAGGCTTGCAAGCTTCTCTTCCGAATTGAGATACTTCAGATAACTTTTCAAATCTCTTTCATACGAGATAATTGTATTTTTGGCGAGGCCTTTTTCTACAAGTAAATAATGAATAAAGTCTTTTAACTGATCATCCATATGATAGCATTACTCCCCGTTTAAGTAGAAAAGAATTAACCGGTCCAGCAAGCTCCTATCTTCATCAGTTCCGCTCGCTGACACCTTAACAGCCGCTCCCCTTGGTTCGTCATAGCGGTGATAATCCTGGTATTCTTCATTTAACCACATAATACCATAATAAAAAAGGATTGTGCATCCAGTAAAAATCACAAATACTTTAATGGTCTGAAAAGCCATGCCCAGCCAGGATTTCATGGTTTGGTCCTCCATAACTTTTAATAAAAAGAAAGATATTCAGCTATCTATTATTAAAAGGTATGCCATTTTGGACAAGAATTATACCTGAATTTGAATAAATGATGTTTCTTCAGGGCACTTGCCCTTTTTGAAAACGGCTCAAAATAAAAAGCCTATCCTAATGTAGAATAAGCTTTGTCAAGAAACTATTAATTTTCATCTGCTTCGGTTTCATTTTCTGTTTGTTTATCCTGGCAGCGGTAGCAGATGCCATGGAACGTAAGGCGGTGATCTTTTATTTTAAAGTTCCAGCGGCGTTCAACCACTTCCTCAACGTCTTCAAGCAAATCTTCCTGTATTTCATCAACAGCTCCGCACTCAATACAGACTAAATGGTGGTGAAAATGGGCTGCCCCTTCCTGACGCAGGTCATAACGGGAAACTCCGTCACCGAAGTTGATTTTATCGACAATTTTTAATTCAGTCAGCAATTCAAGTGTTCTATATACAGTTGCCAAGCCTATCTCAGGCGATTTCTCTTTTACTAGGAGGTAGACATCTTCCGCACTTAAATGATCCTCTTCGTGTTCTAACAGGACGCGAACTGTTGCCTCTCGCTGTGGTGTTAGTTTATAGCTGGATGAATGCAACTGTTTTTTGATTCTTTCAATTCTGCTTTCCATACCGAAAGTCCCTCCCTCGCCACTAACATTCTCATTATAACAGAAATAAGTTCACATTCAAAATAAAATAATTATAAATAACAAACGATAATCAATTTAATATAATAATAATTACAATATTCTCTAAAACAGTTTTAAACCTCTTTATATGTACCCTATATTATAATTTTTATCCTTTTCCCGTACAGCAAAAAGGCAGAGTCAGCCGCTCTGCCTTTAGCATGATTTTTATCAGGATTGGATTGAACTTACAACAGACTTCATTAAGACAGGCGAGATAAATGCCTCTACCCCGGCTGCAGCGATTAGAAACAGAATGGCCACAGCAAAAGCAATCATATATCTTCCGAAAAGGGGCATCATGGGCTGTCCGGCTTTCTTCATAAATTGTCTTCTAATCATTTTTAAAGAGAAAGACACAGCCAGTGTTGCGGCGATTATAAAGATAGGTATGATGATCAGGTTCTGGGGAAGGACCGATACGAAGGAAAGCAAAAATCCTTCCCATCCCATTCGGTTAACGAGAAAGCCAACTGTAAAGCCAACCACCATGCCTTTCATAAATAAAAGAATCAGAATGACTGGCAGTCCAATTATGGAGATTCCCAAAATCCACATCAATCCTATAAATTTTGTATTATGGAAAAAGCTTTGTTTGAATAATTCATCCGCTGCTGCAATATGTCCATCTGATACTTGTCCAAAAAACTGAGACAGATAATAAAATAAATCTTCTTTTTGTGTAAAACTCAAGCTATTTACAACTATAGCTCCAAAAATGACACCCATCAGAAATAAAACAATAACAAATAAGTAGATTGAGGAATGTTCGCGAAAGTGGGCTGCTGCGGCGTTCTGGTACATTTTTTTCTTCATTGCTCTTCCTCCTAAGACAAAACAAATTGGATATTAAATTGTATGCCTGTCCCGGAATTGTATGACAAAGAATTGTGCTGCTCACAATTGTGAAAAAAAGGTCTTGAATACTTCATATGTTTTTTGCTATAATTTTCAAAATTATTTAAATTATCATTGGGGGCGCTGGAGAAAATGGATCCGATTTTAATAGAGTTTCCAGAAAGAATTGAAACAGAAAGACTTTATATGAGGCCCGCTTTGCCCGGAGACGGAAAAACTGTTCATGAAGCTGTGTCAGCTTCAGCTGCCGAGCTTAAAAATGGCTTCCTTTTGCACAGAATGAACAATCAGCTGATGAAGTTGAGTCAGGTATCCGCAATTCCTATGCCAAGTTTATTCAAAGGGAAGATTTCCGTATCCATATTTATAGGAAAGAAGATGATGTATTTGTCGGCTCTAGTGGCCTGCATCGCATCAATTGGGATGTCCGCAAATTCGAAATTGGCTATTGGGGAGATGTGAGGTTTCGGAAGAACGGCTATATTTCTGAAGCTGCTGCAGGCTTGACGAAGTTTGCCTTTGAGCATTTTCAAGCAAACAGAGTGGAAATCAGATGTGATCCGAGAAACATCAACAGCCGGAGAATTCCCGAAAAGCTGGGGTACACGCTTGAAGGAACCCTGATTAATGACAGTCTAAGTGCAGATGGAAAAGAGCTTAGAGATACTTGCATTTATGCTAAAGTCAGCAGAAAACAAAAATAGAGCCTCGATGGGCTCTATTTTTTATAAATCCACAATTCTGCCGTACTTGCCTCCGCCTCCTGCCTGGAGGTTCAGCTTTCCTTCACGCGCTTTTCCAATATGCATGGCTGTCTTCTCAGGAATTACTTTGCTGATTTCTGAGAAAGGAACATCATGAAGAATGGCCATTTCAGTTCCGAAATGATCCAGGAGCTTCTCGAGCATTTTCGGACCTAACCCTGGTATGAACTCAAGAGGGACCTGATGAATATAAGGCGGCCGTACAACGGGCAATCCTCCGGAAGATTTCAGTTCAGAGATCCGGTCAGCCACGCCTTTGATAAATTTGTGGTGACTGCAATTCCGGCATTTACCCTTCTCTTCATCAAAGGGGCCAAAACATTCAGAACAAACAGTCTGATGGTATTTTCCGAGCAGAGGATCCAGCCCGTAATTGGCTTTAACCCTGCATTTTTCTTTTCCGGCCAAAGCCTTGTGCAAATCAGCAAATGTAGGTGCTTCCATTTCCAGAACCTGATATTCTCTGGCGATCTTTTTTAGTGAATGGGCATCTGAATTTGTTAAGAATGTATATCTGTGAAGTTCAGCTATTTGATCAGCCATCATCGTATCTGCACTAAGCCCCAGCTCAATTGCATCAATTAAATCAGGATCAAAAACCTCTGACAGCGACCGCTCTACCCCTTTTCCGAATAGGCTTTTAAATGGGGTAAAAACATGGGCAGGAATAAAAAGCCCATCCAGTTCCTTTACTTTTTCCTGCAGCATTCTGCCTGAGGCATAAATTCTTTGAGAGCTTAATGTTATGTTCTTCAAATACCCTGTCAGCCAGGCAGAGAAATCCTTCATTGCGGATAGGGTTGGAAAGTAGCAAAGGACATGGATAGGGCCTTTGCAGGAATCATCATAAATTTCAAGCTCCGACCCGGGAATTATCGTCAAATCTCCGTATTGAAGGCCCCCGTCCTTATGCTCGGTTACAAAGCCTTTTTGGGCCAAGTCCTCGATTTCAAGGATGACTTCAGGAGAATGACAATCAATAATGCCAATGATATCAAGCCCCTTTTCATTGCGGGCATGCCTGATGATATTAGTGAAGGTAAGGGATTTAGCGCCTGTTATTTTAACTGGCTTTCCCGTAAACGTACGTCCAATATGGATATGAAGATCAGCAAAAAAGCGCCTCATGTTATTTTTTCAACGCCTCTTGAAGCTGCAGATATTGGATTGCATAAGCCGTTTTCGCATCATAAACCTTTTGCTCCCCAAGCAGGGATATGGCTTCCTCCAGGGTTACCTCCAAAAGGTTCACAAATTCATCTTCATCAGGGGATGCGGCATTTTCTTTTTTCTTAAGGCCCTTTGCTATATATAAATGTACGAGCTCATCGGCAAATCCGGGCGAAGTGTAGAATGAAATCAGCCATTCCATTTCCGTGCAGCCGTACCCCGTTTCTTCTTCCAGTTCCCTTTCTGCACACACGCTGGGTTCTTCTCCTGCTTCAAGCTTTCCGGCAGGAATTTCAGCAATAACCTTATCCAGCGCTTTTCGATATTGTTCAACCATCACTATTTTATTATCCTCTGTTACTGCCAATACAGCTACTGCTCCGGGATGTTTGATAATCTCCCGCTTCGATGTTTTGCCATTCGGCAGTTCAACATCCTCCACTTGCAGACTGATGACTTTACCAGTGAAGATTTTTTCCGTTTTAATTGTTTTTTCTTCTAGGCGGCTCATTGTTTTCAGTCACTCCTGTTCTATTCCGGTAATGATTGCTCATACATTTTATCATACTTGATGAGGGGGAGTATGGCATGAAGGTGTATGTCCATAATAGGGGGATTATTCTGGCCGGCAAAGCCTGGGAAGTCCGCGAGAAGCTAAAACAATACAGCAGGCAGTATGTCCTTGTAAAAGACTGGGTTGAATCTCAGAACATCAAAAAATGATAAGCCTCTAAATTTGAGTATGCCTCATTTGTTTATGTACAATTATAGAAAACATTCAAATGAGGTGGTTACTTGAAAAAGAGAAGACTTGGAAACTCAGACTTGTACGTAAGCGAACTGGGGCTGGGCTGCATGTCCATAGGCACCAACCCTTATAAGGCCCAGGAAATTATTGAAACGGCCCTTGAAGAAGGAATCAATTATTTTGATACAGCTGATTTATACGACTTTGGCGAAAATGAAAAGCTTGTCGGACAATCCTTAAAGAATGTCCGTGAACAGGTGATCATTGCAACCAAAGCCGGTAACCGCTGGAATAAAAATAAAGACGGCTGGAGCTGGGATCCCTCTAAACGCCATATCAAAGAAGCTGTAAAGGACAGCTTAAAAAGACTCGCTACGGACTATATTGATTTATATCAGCTTCACGGCGGCACGATTGAAGATCCGATTGATGAAACCATTGAAGCATTTGAGGAACTAAAGGAAGAAGGATACATCCGCCAATATGGCATTTCCTCCATTCGCCCCAATGTGATCCGGGAATTTGCATCAAAATCATCCATTGTTTCTGTCATGATGCAATACAGCATTTTAGACCGGCGTCCTGAAGAAGAAGCGCTGATTCTTCTGAATCAAAAAGGCATCAGTGCTGTTACTAGAGGACCGCTGGCCAAAGGGCTGCTCAGCGACAAAATGCTGGATAAAGCATCAGAATCGGTAAAAGAGAAAGGCTATATGGATTACAGCTATGCTGAATTGGAAAAAACGCTCACCAGCATCCGGGGAAAAATTTCAGACCAGCGCACCATGAACGAAATAGCATTTCAGTTCAATCTTGCGAACCCTGCTGTCGCTTCTGTTACAGCCGGGGCCAGCCGGGCTGAGCAAGTAAGAGCAAATGCAGAAGCAGCAAGAGCCATTCCTCTCAACGAAAATGAATTGGCTATCATTAAATCTATTGCAAAGCTAAATAAATATGAGCAGCATAGATGATAGAAAATCCATAATTTAAGACAAGAAAGGGGCTGACGGAAAAGTCGGCCCCTTCTTTTAATGTTATTTGTATTCTTTCCAGTTAAGATCGCTTTCTCCAAGCAGCTCTTCAAAACTTTTATTTTTTTCGCGCAGTCTTCTTTCCTCTCTTTTTCTGCGCTCTTCTTCTTCCTTCTGTTTATCTTCAGCAGCCTTTAATTCCTGCTTTTTCCCTTTCAGCTGCTCCACCAGGTCCTGGTTCAGCATGTCGCCTAACGTGACTGGTTTGTCGTCTTTCTTAGGCTGGGAATGGTGTTTTTTCTTTTTCATTTAATCCCCTCATCAACTGATTTTGCCATTTATTATAGCATATATTATTATTCATGAAGGAGCAGGCTAAATCACTTTTTATGATAAAAACTCCAGAAACTCAATTCTGTTTCCGAATGGATCATCTACAAAGAATCTCTCTCTTCCTTCTATCGGAGGTTCTTCCTTTATTGTTATTTTCTGCTCTTGAAGACTGCTTCTCAAGGCTTCCAGGTTTTCCACAATAAATCCAGGGTGGGCTTTTTTGGCAGGCAGGAAGCCCTCCTGCACCCCAATATGAATTTCCTGATTTCCGCAAATAAACCAGCAGCCTCCGCGCTTTTGAAGATTTTCAGGCTTGGGAATTTCCTTCAGGCCAAGCTGTTCACCGTAAAATTTTCTGGCTTCCTCCTCGCAGCCTTTCGGAGCTGCCAGCTGGATATGGTCAATTCCTTTAAAGGAAAAACTCATTTTTTCTCCCCTTTTCATTAGGATGAAAATAATGAAAAGCACAGCATGCAGCTGTACTTTTCAGATGTATTAGTATGCTTCTGTTACAACGTTTTCATCAACCTGCAATTGGGGTTCTGTCGAATTGATAATATCCTCAATTGTGAAGCCTTTAGCTACTTCAACAAGCTTCAAACCGGACTCGGTGACATCGATGACTGCCCGCTCAGTTATAATGCGGTCAACGACGTTTTTACCTGTTAAAGGCAGGCTGCATTCTTTAAGAATTTTTGAATCGCCATTTTTATTAGTGTGATCCATAATGACAATGATTTTATTGGCGCCATGAACCAGATCCATTGCACCGCCCATTCCCTTGATCATTTTTCCGGGAATCATCCAGTTGGCAAGATCTCCTTTTTCAGAGACTTCCATGCCCCCGAGAATGGCAATATTCACATGGCCGCCCCTGATCATTGCAAAAGATTCGGCACTATCAAAATAAGATGATCCCGCGATAGCTGTAACTGTTTCTTTTCCTGCGTTAATCAGATCCGGATCAACTTCACTTTCTGCAGGATACGGGCCAATTCCCAGTAATCCATTTTCAGATTGCAGGACCACTTCCTTATTATCAGAAATATAATTGGCAACCAATGTTGGCATACCGATTCCCAAATTCACGTAAAAGCCATTTTCAATTTCCTTTTCAGCCCGTCTGGCAATTTTTTCGCGTACTGCCGCTTTATCGTTACTCATGACACCCTCTCCTTCCGTCACTGGTATTTATTTCTTCACCGTCAGTCTTTCAATGCGCTTCTCCTGTTTCCCTTCAATCAGTGATTGAACATATATGCTCGGGGTATGAATATAATTCGGATCCAGTTCACCAATCTCATAAAGCGTCTCCACTTCTGCAATTGTCACTTTGCCGGCTGCCGCAATCATCGGATTGAAGTTTCGGGCCGTTTTATGATAAACAAGATTGCCCATCTTATCGCCCTTCCATGCCCTCACAAGGCTGAAGTCTGCTTTCAGAGCTTCTTCAAGGAGATATTCCTTGCCGTCGAACATCTTCGTCTCTTTCCCCTCTGCAATTGGGGTCCCTACTCCAGCTGGTGTGTAAAAAGCAGGAATGCCTGCTCCGCCTGCACGTATTTTCTCTGCCAATGTTCCTTGAGGAAGCAGCTCTACTTCAATTTCCCCTGAGAGAACCTGTCTTTCAAACTCTTTGTTTTCCCCAACATACGAACCAACCATTTTCTTAATCTGTTTATTTTTTAAAAGCAGTCCAAGTCCCCAATCGTCAACACCGCAGTTATTCGAGATGACTGTCAGATCCTTAACCCCTTTTTCAACTAAAGCCAGAATAAGGTTTTCCGGAATTCCGCACAGACCGAAACCGCCAACCATAAGGACAGCACCATCGTGAATTTCCTGAACCGCTTCACTGAAGGAAGTACAAATTTTCTTCACTTCAATCGCTCCTTTCATTAAAAAGTACTTATTTTTACTAACTTTTATCAAATACGGCTATGCAAGCTCCACTACTGTAGCTACCCCTTGACCTCCGCCAATGCAAAGAGTTGCAAGGCCTTTCTTTGCCTGTCTTTTTTGCATCTCATGTATAAGAGTTACAAGGATTCGTGCTCCGCTTGCGCCGATCGGATGTCCGAGTGCAATGGCCCCGCCATTAACATTCAGGATCTCCTTGTTAAACATAAGCTCCCTGTCAACTGCAAGCGACTGGGCTGCAAATGCCTCGTTTGCTTCAATCAGCTCCAATTCATCCATGGAAACAGATGCCTTTTCAAGCGCTTTTTTCACAGCAGCAACAGGGCCAATGCCCATGATGCTTGGATCCACACCAGCACTTGCATTTCCTTTAATCGTCACTAATGGTTTAAGCCCCAGTTCATCTGCTTTCTTTCTGCTCATAACCAGCAATACAGCCGCCCCGTCATTAATCCCGGACGCATTTCCGGCTGTTACGCTGCCATCTTTCTTAAACGCCGGACGCAGGCCTGCGAGCTTTTCAGCAGTTGTCCCTTTTTTCGGATACTCGTCTGTATCAAAAACGATCGGATCCCCTTTTCGCTGAGGAATTTTAACCGGAACGATCTCATCTTTGAATTTTCCTTCTTCAATTGCCTTGGCCGCCTTTTCCTGGCTGTCTGCGGCAAATTTGTCCTGTTCTTCCCTGCTCAGCTCATATTTCGAGCAAAGATTTTCAGCCGTAACTCCCATATGGTAATCATTAAAAGCACACCAGAGACCGTCTGAAATCATCGAATCTATAAGTTTTTGGTCTCCCATTTTAAAGCCATTTCTTGCATTTTTCAGTATGTAAGGCGCCTGGCTCATATTTTCCATGCCGCCTGCAATCACTGCTTCGGCATCGCCGGCCAAAATGGCCTGTGCTGCTAAATGGACCGCCTTCAGCCCTGAACCGCAAACTTTATTAATCGTCATCGCGGAAACGCTTTCAGGAAGACCCGCTTTAAGAGCTGCCTGCCTTGCTGTGTTTTGTCCCAGGCCTGCCTGCAGGACATTTCCCAGGATTACTTCATCTATTTGATCCGGTGTTACACCTGCTTTTTCAAGAGCGCCTTTAATCGCAATCGCCCCAAGCTCTGGTGCTGATACATCTTTAAGACTTCCATTGAAACTGCCGATTGCTGTCCGGACAGCGCTGACTATTACGACTTCTGTTTGTGCCATCTCTCTCATCCTTTCAAAACATCTCTTTGCTTATATTCGTTGAGGGATATCAAAATTCCTTTTATTTTGTCAAAATTTCTATTATTCTTGCAATCGAAAATACTTTCCTAATACAATAAATTTAAGGACGTCGAGAAAACGCTTACTAAAAATTAAATTATGAAACGGGAGAGGAAAACATGACGCTTGCATTTCCAGATAAAGTAACAATTATTGAAGTGGGCCCGCGGGATGGACTGCAAAATGAAAAGTCGTTTGTACCGACTGAGGTTAAGAAAGACTTTATTAGAAGTTTAAAAAATGCAGGATTAACAGAATTGGAGCTTACTTCTTTTGTGTCTCCTAAATGGGTTCCGCAAATGGGGGATGCAGCTGAAATTACGGCAGATTGCCTTGGTGCGGATACAAGGGATATCGTGCTTGCCCCGAACCGCAAAGGCATTGACAGAGTATATATGACTGATTGCCGGGCTGTAGCCGTTTTCGTCGGTGTCAGCAATACATTCAATAAAAAGAACATCAATAAAACCACTCAGGAAAGCATGGATGAACTAAAACCGATTATCGGAGAACTGAAGGAGAAAGGCTACTTTGTCCGCGCATGCATCTCTACAGCATTTTATTGTCCGTACGAAGGAGCCATCAATCCTGAAGATACAGTTGGGCTATGCCGTCAATTTACAGAGGCAGGAGCTGATGAATTAAGCGTGGCAGATACGATCGGCATGGCTGCTCCCCATGAATCATATGGGCTATTTTCCCGTTTGAAAGCAGAGTTTCCAAATACCCTTATCACTGCACACTTCCACGACACAAGAAAAATGGCCCTCACAAATATTTTTGCAGCTCTAAAGGCAGGTGTCGACCGGTTTGACACATCCGCCGGCGGACTTGGCGGATGCCCATTTGCCCCTGGCGCTGCAGGCAATGCTGCAACAGAAGATGTTGTTTATATGCTAGAGCGCATGGGAATTGAAACCAATGTTAACCTGGATCAATTAATGGAAGCTGTAAAAATTGTTCAGCCACATCTTTCCAGGCCGATTGAAAGCACCTATTTCAGACTGAATGCTCAAACAGTTCAATAGTACTATGAATAAGCCCCCTTTTTTATCGCATCTTATGAGATGAAAGCAGCTGGCGAATTCAGGTTCAGCTGCAGCCATTAAAAGGGGGATTATCCGATGAGCCAAAAACGTGATAAAGGATATAGCCAGAAGGGAAAGCCGAATTCCGATACAGTCAGCCAGACGATTGCTGCCGAGGAATTAGAAAAGGCGGTTCATCCCACTAAAAGACAAAATGCACAGCAATAAGCCGCCGGAAAGCGGCTTTTTGTTTGTGCCGGGAGTCCTTCATGAAATTCAAACATGTCCCGGCTAACATCTCTGTTTTAATTTTAGCCATAATGGTAAAATAAAGTAAAACTTCAATCAGTGGGGTTTTTCTTTTATCCCCCACTGATTGTTAGTTGAGGCCCACAGGACAAGGAAGGCTTAGTCAGCATGAGCATCGCACAACCAAATGCGACAGCTTTTGGGAGGAAGTGGGTCACAAAGACGTTGCCACAGGACAAGGAAAGCTACGGCAGCGATACATCGCACGACCGAAAGCAGCAGCTTTTGGAGGACGTGGCGTTCTTAGTCTTTGTCCTTATTTCGGGCCTTTACATTATAAAGCGAGGCGACTTGCCCTAGGAGCCGCAGCTGGATTGGGCAGTAAGACTGCGATAAAGAAAAAAGATGGAGGGATGGGTTTGAGAAGGTTTTTGCGTTATTTATTTTCCATCGTTCTCTTTCTTTCATCACTCGGCGTCTATTTTACAAATAGGCTTATGTTTATGAAAAAGAAGGAAGATGACTTTATTTTAGAAAGGGAGAAGGAGTCCGGCAGACTTGATCTTATCAAGTATGAAAGCCTCCCGAAAAGAGAAGTTCTTATTCCCTCCCCATTCGGCTATAACTTAAAAGCCGTGGCTGCTGAACCCCATAAAAACAGCCGCTATATCATTATTTCTCACGGGGTTACGGAAAATAAAATGAACTCGATTAAATATATGAACCTCTTTCTGGAACGGGGGTTTAACGCTGTAATCTATGATCATCGCCGCCACGGAGAATCCGGGGGAAAGACGACAAGTTACGGGCATTATGAAAAGTTTGACTTAAAAGCAATTGTTGATTGGCTTAAAGCTGAAAAAGGGCCTGGTATCCAGATCGGCATTCATGGTGAAAGCATGGGAGCTGCAACCATGCTCCTTTATGCGGGGATGCTTGAAGACGGTGCCGACTTTTACATTGCTGATTGTCCTTTTTCTGATTTTAAGGAGCAGCTGGCTTACCGTTTAAAAACCGAGATGAAGCTGCCCGCGAAAGTCTTTTTGCCTGTTGCTGATCTATTCCTGCGGATGCGGGAGAAATACTCCATTGCGGACGTTTCGCCTATTTCCGTTATAGAAAATATAAAGAAGCCCATCCTGTTTATCCACAGCGAAAAAGATGATTTTATTTTGCCGACCATGTCCGAAGCTTTGTATGAAAAGAAAAAAGGTCCTAAAAAACTTTACCTTGCTGCCAATGGGATCCATGCCCAATCCTTCAACGAAAACAGAGAGGATTATGAAAAAGTCATTGACGAGTTTTTGGAGCAGTATGTCAGCAGCAAAGATACTTTTTCGCAATAATAGAAGCAGCTGGCTCAATGCAAGCCAGCTGCTTTATATAGCTCTAATTTTTCTTTTTCTTTATGATTTCCTTGCCGTCTGCCGACAGCCCTCTGGCAGTATGATAGTCTCCCATTTTAAAATAATAGCGTTTGTTTTCTTTTTTTATTATAGCCGCTTCTTCAAATTTTTCTTCCTTGCCGGCCACTTCTACTTTTTTAATATCTCCGCTTTGAATTTCACCAAAAATTATTGGTAATCTGTTTTCCAGATTACCTTCCTTATCGTAATCATAGAAAGTATCTGAATAAACGGTCATATGTTCATTCTCATAATGCTCCCAATGGTTATGGCCCTCATTTTTCCAGCCCTTTTTGTCACTGCCTTTCAAATAGGCAGCTGCCATGGCCTCGATCTCATTTTGTCCATCATTCTGCTGCGTTAAATACAGCAGTATGACTCCATCTTTTACTTTTTCTTTATGTAAGATTTCTTTTACATTAAATGGAATTCCATCATCAATCGCCTGGCCCATTGTTGCTGTGCTGCACCCCGACAAAATCAGGAAAGCTGCCGCCAGAAAAAATAACTTCCACTTCATTCGAATCTCCCCCAATCAGCACTCTCTTCACCCATAATGACAAACATCTTGTTATCTAACCTTTTACTAATATATTAAAACCTTATTTTCCAGAATTTTGGAAGGGTATTTTTACCTATGCAGCCTATTAAAAAGACCGCCTTCCCACAGCGGCCGTCAGCTAATTCATTATTATTTTGTTTTATCAATAAAGCTCATTCTCGGGTTTAAATACTGATTCGGGCTTTTTAACTGATAGCAGTTTGCCTTCTCTGAAAAGTCTATCGTTAAATTTTCATCCAAAAATACTTCCTTGGATTTTTCCACATATATGCTGCCGGTGTTTGTTTTGATTTCTCTGTCATCTTCATCAAGCTCATCAACAAGCCAGAGTGCAGCCACTCCGCTTACAACACAGCCGCAGCCATCTATATCATACTTTAGTTTTATGAATCCATCTTTGCCGGCAATCCGTCCCGATAATTTTTCTGCCGCTAATTCAGTTAGTGTAATTTCCATGTTGTAAAACTACCTCCCCTTTGCATATGCTGATTTTAACACAGATAGGGATAACATGCTTCTGAAAGAGACATCTGCTATTCAGCCACCAAAATAATGTTTTTTAGAAAGGATGATTGGATATGTCCAAGGTGCAGATTAAAGTAATGGATAATGGATCGCTGCGTGTAACAGGTGATGTAGAGTTAATTGATATGGATGGCAATAAATTCGAAACAAAAAAAACCTTCTCCCTTTGCCGTTGCGGAAGATCCTTGAATATCCCATTTTGTGATGGCACTCATAAAGGAACTTTCCAGTCCTGTGTCCGTGCAGAGAAAGCTCCTGATGAAAAGCAATAATGGTGGAAACGGGGATAGCCATCCCCGTTTTTTTCATTTTTCATTTTTTGTTTTTGCGGGTGTCGCTCTTTCATCCTGTACTATCCCTTGAAGCCGTTCCCGGTCCCTGTCCGTACTGTCTTCCCCGGCCCCTGGTGCGGCGTTGGCCATTGGCAGCTGTTCAAGTTCTTTTCCGCTGGGCATCTTCATACACCTCCCTGCTGTTAAGGTGCTTCACCCGCCTTAAAACTACCCCGCTTAAATTCATCCAGTACAGTCCAGCCAGCCCTACTCTTCCGTGAACCGCGCATCCGCTATATCGTTAATGGAAATACGGTGAATTTCCCCAAACCGGTCAACAACATGAAGCTTTTGGCCAAGGTCATCCCAATAATGAATGCTCCCGATAACCAGTTCATAATTTCTGCCCCTGTAATGTGTAAGTGTAACGTTTTTTTGAAATTCCATTGCTTCCGAAAGAATTTCATTCATATATTCCATCTTCTGCTCATCCAATTCCCGCTTTTGCTCGTATGTGTCTTCCTTTGCCCAGTCTCTTAAGAGCTTTACATGTTCCGGCAGCATCATGGAAGTCCATTTAATTCTGCCCCGATCGCGAATCATAAGCTGACCCTCCTTTTACATTTTATGGCCGCCAACCAATGTCGCACGGTGTTTGGCGGTTCCTGCGCCTGTATAAGAGACGGCTCTCAGCAGAGCTCCTCTTCCAAACTTGGAGCGGATCCGGTCGACAGTATAGCCGAGCTCCCTTTTTTTCCAGCCATCCAAGTCGAACAGACTCAGCTGCATTTCGCAGTCATCCATAATATTGCCGAGGGAAATGGAAATCTGCCGTACTGTTTTCCCCTCATAATTCTCGTCAAAAAGCTCGAGGCAGACCCGATAAAGATCCATCGTAATATTGGTTGGCTGATCGACTGTCCTGGAGCGATAAAACCCCCCTCCGAATTCATCCTGGCTGTAGCCAAGGCCAAAGCTGATGGTTCTGCCGGCTTTGCGATGGCTGCGGGCCCTTCTTGCCACTTCTTCACACATCTCAAGGACCACATGCTTAATTTCCTTTTCCTCTTTGTAATCCCTCAGTAAAATCTGGCTTTTGCCGAAGCTGATCTGCCCTGCCATAATCGGCGCGCCTATTTCCGACAAATCAATCCCCCATGCATGGTGATAGAGCTGGTTGCCCATAATCCCAAACTTCTTCTCGAGTTTAGCCAGATCATAGCGGGCAAGCTGGCCGACTGTAAAAATCCCCATTCCATTCAATGTCTTTTCAACACGGCGGCCGATGCCCCACATTTCCCGTAACGGGGATATATTCCACAGCTTTGTTTTTACATCTCCATACGTCCATTGTGCAACTCCCTTTTTTTTCGCCTCAAGGTCCAGGCAGAGCTTTGACATTAGCAAATTAGGCCCTATTCCTATGGCACAGGGAAGCTGAAATTCCCGTTCAATATCATCTTTTATTTTCCAGGCAATCGTCTGGGCATCACCCCAGAGATGCACTGCGCCGTCTACTTTTATAAAGCTTTCATCGACACTGTACGTATGGATGGCTTCCTTGGGGACATATCGGTTAAACACTCTGGTGATTTCAGTGGAGATTCTTAAATAAGTCGCCATTTTCGGCTCCTCAACTCGAATGCGCGGATCTTGGGGGACCTCAAAAAGACGGGACCCTGTCTTTATTCCAAACTCTTTTTTCATTCGCGGAGAGGCCGCCAGAACAACGCTCCCCTTCCGTTCCACATTCCCGGCAATTACAAGATAGCAGTCAAGAGGATCCAGACCAAGCATGACAGCAGAACAGCTTGCATAAAAGCTCTTCATATCAACACACAAAATTTGATTGTTCGGCATTGAGCTGTAATCAACCATGACTTCGACATCCTCCTTCAAAAAAAAGCGTAAGGCGCTGCTTATCAGCTTCTATGCTGCATAGCCCCTCTAAACTCCCAAAAATATATATTACAAGAACATTCGTTCTGTATATGTATACCCATTATATTAAGCGAATATGCGTTCGGTTTCAATGGAAATTTTACGCGGTTTTTCTTAAAAGCGGTTCTTTCTCCCCGGGATAGACGCCTCATCAGCCAAAAACAAAAGAAGCTGCAGGCACTTGGCTGCAGCTTCTGAGCTTCTTATTTTTGATTGAATGCGCGTTTTCCAATTTTTTCGAACAGTCCTGGAAAAAGGGCATAGATAATGCTCCCTGCATTCATCCACCGCGGAAGGTTGATTTCCCTGACAGGCCGCAGCATGGCATTGACTACCTTGCGGGCCACGTATTCAGGCTTAAGCATAAATTTGCTGACATTTTTCACGTATGTGCCCTTTTCATCTGCAATCGTAAAGAAATTGGTTTCAATCGGTCCAGGGTTAACTGCAGTCACAAATACACTGCTGTCAGCAAGCTCCATCCGAAGGCTGTTTGTATAGCCAAGAACCGCATGCTTGGTTGCGGAATAGACACTCGATTTCGGTGTGGCCATTTTGCCGGCCTGTGAAGCGATATTAATAATATGGCCGCTCCTCTGTTTCCTCATCACTGGGAGCACCATGCTCGTGCAGGCCATTAAGCCAACAACGTTTACATCAAACATTCCCTTTATTTCTTCAACTTTTGCTTCATGCGCCTCGCGGAAAACACCGAAGCCGGCGTTATTCACAAGCACATCTATGTGACCAAACCGGGCAATGATCTCTGAAAAAACAGCCGAAACTTCGTCAGTGTCTGAAACATCAAGCTTATACACATATACATCGACTGAAAAGCGCTTCCGCAAGTCTGCCTGCAGCTCCTGCAATTTGTCAAGGCTGCGGGCAAGAAGGACAAGATTTGCTCCCCTTTCGGCACAAAGGACGGCCATTTGCGCCCCGATTCCGCCTGATGCACCGGTGATAATCACATTTTTATTTTTTAATCTGTCTGACAATCAAACCACCTCTTTTGATGCGGAATACAAGAATGCTTCATCCTCTTTATTTATATAAATCTCTCCTATTGAATGCAAATAGTCAAGCTGTGCGATTGTTTCAGAAATGGTCAGGGAAAGCTCCTTCTCATAAACCTTCGGAAAAAGGCGGCGGCACACCTCAAAAACAGTGAGCGATTCGGACTCAAGCCATGCCTTTACTTTCATTGCCCGCTCATGCTGGCGGCCAAGCCTTTCGCTTATTAACCCATTCACATTTGTAATATCCTCCCCATGTCCGGAATAAAAAAGGGATATCGGCAGCTGCCGCAGTTTTTTCAGAGACTCGTTATACTGAAGCTGCGGCTTCGGCCTTTCCGCATTGCCGGGAAGCGGCGGCTCCAGGATAGGGTTAGGTGAAATGTGTGCAAGCAAATGGTCTCCTCCAAGGAATACACCATCTTTCTCCCTGAACAAACCTATATGGCTCTGTGCATGCCCGGGGGTCTCCGTTACCGTCCAACCGTTAAGCCCTTCAGGCTGGCTGCCTTCCTTCAGTTCTCCTGTCAGGGTACGATTGCAGGAATAGCGCAAAGTCTTTTTCATTTTGTTAATAAAGGAAGCATACCTTTCAGGAATTCCAAATTCGTTAAACAGTTTTATGTAAAACTCATCATGAAATTTTAGAAATTCGTCAGTACGGGACAGCCACCTTTGGTTAAACGGGTGCCCGAACACATCAAGATTGTCCGGGAAAAAGTCAAGCAGTCCGGCATGATCGGGATGATGATGTGTGAGAACAACCTGTTCAAAATCACCGGGAGTTAAATTCAGCTCTTTAAGCTGGGATTTTAAAGCTTCCCATGCTTCATCCGTTTTAGGCCCTGCATCGACAAGAGTCAGCTTTTCCCCTTTTACTGCATATACATTAACGTCGCCGACAGGAAAAGGTGTCGGGATAACAAGCTTTGCAATACCATCCTTCCATTTTGCCATTTTACAATCCCCCTAAAATCACTATATTTAAATAAAATAAAGCTGTTTTTCTATATACTTCCTCAGGCATGCTTCCTTTAAGTAAACTGTTCAGTTATCCCCTTAAAAAATCAGCATTTGCCATACGCATATATTAACGGAATTCAATAACATAATTTAGAAATTTACATATATAAAAATAAGTGTACCGTTCTTTTTAGTAATTGTCATTATTTTCACATAATTTTTATGTAATATTGATAATTTTTCAAAAAATACTTCTTGACAACTAAGTGTGTCTTCTTGCATAATCACAATTAAAATTTGATTTTCATAAATCAAAGCTGTACTCTACAGCAGAAACATGGCGATGAATAAGATTAGTAAATGGAAAACGGCGAAAGAGAGTGAAGCTCGAGCGGCTGAAAGGCTTCACCGTCCACTTGACCATTGAACCTGCCTTATGAGCTGTTAGGAAAACCTAAACGCACCCCCGGCGTTATCGGGATCGAGATGCCTTTTCAAAAACACAGCGGCTGCGGCAGGCATGCTGCACGAAGAAAGAAAAGGCAATGAAGGTGGTACCGCGGAAGCAAAGTCTTTTCGTCCTTTACTGGATGGAAAGGCTTTTTTATTTTTAACAGCCGGTAAATAGAGCAACAATAAGGAGGAATAACAGCAAATGAAAAAATTAGCTATTGTAGGAGCAGGATCAATGGCAGAAGCGTTAATATCAGGAATCGTCGAAAGCCGGCTCATTACCGGCAGCAATATTTGGGTGACAAACAGATGCAGCAGGGAAAAGCTGCAATCCCTGCAAAAAGCCTATGGCGTTCAGGCCACTTATAATCTTAGTGAACTGTTAAGCGGGGCTGACGCTGTTATTTTAGCGATGAAGCCAAAAGATGCTCAGGAAGCCATCAATCTCATAAAGCCTTATTTACAGGAAGACATGCTGATCATTTCCGTACTCGCCGGAGTTTCGATCGAAAGCATTGAACTTTTGGCAGAAAAAAAGCTGCCAGTCGTAAGAGCAATGCCAAATACATCAGCAGCAGTCGGAAAATCAGCAAGCGCCTTATCGGCTAATGAAAGAGTGACCAAAGAACAGATGAAAGCAGTAAGAGGCATTTTTGATACAGTGGGAAAATCAGCATTTGTTGAGGAAAAACAGCTGGATGCTGTAACAGGCCTGTCAGGCAGCGGACCGGCATATATTTACTATCTTGCGGAAGCTATGGAAAAAAGCGCGGAAGAAATCGGGCTCGAAAAGGGTATGGCGAAAGAATTCATCATCCAGACACTCATCGGGGCAGCCGAAATGCTGGCCCGATCAGCCAAGGACCCCGAGCAGCTTAGGAAGGAAGTAACAAGCCCTGGCGGCACCACTGAAGCAGGTGTAAAAGTGCTTGAAGCGAACGGAGTGCAGGAAGCTTTCATTGAATGCATCAAGGAAGCGACAGCCCAATCGAGGCGGCTTGGCCAAAGCTTCAGCAGCACCGTCAAAATTTAGCTGGCAGCATCCCCTATAAAACGCCGTCTTATTGCAAACTATGAGAAAAGGATGAGAAACCTGCAAATGCTCATTATTCTATTAAGCGCAAGCCTCCTGGTATGGATTGCAGTACTAATTGATTCACTTCTGGGACTAAAAAGCCTGGATCGCCTTGAAGATACCGATACGATGACTGAAGGCCCCCTTCTTTCTGTTATTACCGCTGCAAGGAATGAGGAAGCCAAGCTTGCGGAGAGCTTAGAAACCCAGCTGCGGCAAAGCTATAAACGCATTGAATGGATATTGGTCAATGACCGTTCAGCCGACAGCACAGGAAGCATCATGGATCATATTCAGAAAAAGGATTCAAGGGTTAAGTGTATTCATATTGATTCCCTCCCAAGCAGATGGCTGGGAAAAAACCACGCTCTTTATAAAGGATATAGGGAATCATCAGGGGAATTAATTCTGTTTACAGATGCCGATGTGTTATTTAAAAAGGATGCCTTCAGCAAGGCGGTTCATTATTTCAGCAAGAATGAACTTGATCATTTAACGGCGGCACCAAGTTTGACAGGCAGGAGTTTCTGGCTCAACACGTTCATTGCTTTTTTTCTTTTTGGCTTCTCCTATTATAAACGCCCCTGGCTGGCAAACAATCCGCGTTCTAAGAGCGGGGTTGGCATTGGGGCATTTAACATGGTGTCCAGGCATTCCTATGAAGCAATCGGAACACACAAGGCAATAAAAATGCGGCCTGATGATGATTTAATGCTTGGAATGAAAATCAAACAAAACGGTCTCAGACAGAAATTTGCAACGGCGATGGACCTGATTGAAGTTGAATGGTATGAAAGTTTAATAGAAGCCTTCAAAGGATTGGAAAAGAATACTTTTGCTGGCCTTCATTACCGTATTAGCATGGTGCTATTTGCAATTGCCGGCACATTCCTTTCTCAGGTGCTTCCCTTTTTCTCCGTTTTTTCAACAGACAAAATGATTTTCAGTCTGAGCCTTGCAAACATTCTTTTTTTAGCAGCTGTTTATACAATCATTACAAAAAGAATGTCCAAATTTTCTCCGCTCCTGTTTACTGTATTTCCAATTACAGCTCTCCTGTTTATTTATTCCATAATCCGCGCCAGCATCCTAACCTTTGTACGGGGTGGCATAGTCTGGAGAGGTACATTATATAAGTTAAGCGAACTGAGGAATAAACGCTGAAAGCACACACCTTCCTGAATGCATGTTCTTTTTCATTTATGGAACTGCCTGATATACTTAATATTTAGGATAGCGAAATAAGGAGGCAAAAACTATGGAAACAAAGCTTTTTTCACCTTTTACAATTAAAGGAGTCACCTTTAAAAACAGAATTGTTATGGCACCGATGTGCATGTACTCAAGCCATAATGAAGACGGAATGGTTGAAAACTGGCACCGGACTCATTATACGAGCCGGGCTGTCGGGCAGGTGGGATTAATTATCCTGGAGGCAACCGCTGTGACTCCACAGGGCCGGATTTCTCCTCAGGATCTGGGAATATGGAATGATGATCACATCGCAGGCCTGAAGGAATTAACCGGGCTAATGAAAGAACACGGTGCTTCACCCGGGATACAGCTGGCGCATGCCGGCAGAAAAGCAACTGTTGAAGGAGAAATTCTCGCTCCATCAGCTATTGCTTTTAATGAAAAAATGAAAACACCAAAAGAAATGACAAAAGAAGAAGTATCAGAAACTGTCCAGGCATTCAAAAAAGGCGCTGAAAGAGCGAAAAAAGCCGGCTTTGAAGTAATTGAAATCCATGCGGCACACGGATATCTGATAAATGAGTTTCTCTCACCCCTAAGCAATAAACGGAATGATGAGTATGGGGGATCGGCTGAAAACCGGTATCGCTTCCTCGGTGAAGTCATTGAAGCTGTTAAAGCCGTTTGGGATGGACCTTTATTTGTCAGAGTATCAGCCCATGATTATCATGATGAAGGGTTGACCGCAAGGGATTATGCAGAAATGGGAAAATGGATGAAGGAGCAGGGAGTGGATCTAATTGACGTAAGCTCCGGAGCAGTAGTGCCGGCCAGAATACATACTTACCCGGGCTACCAGGTCAAATTCTCTGAGACCATTAAAGAAGGTGCGAATATCCAGACTGGCGCAGTCGGGCTTATTACATCCGCCCTGCAGGCTGAAGAAATCCTCCAAAACGAGCGGGCTGATTTAATCTTTATTGCCAGAGAATTGCTGAGAGACCCTTATTGGCCGCGGACAGCAGCAAAAGAACTTGGCGCAGCAATCGAACCTCCTGAGCAATATGAACGGGGATGGCTGTAACATAAAACGAGGGATGGCATCTAACAGATGCCATCCCTCGTTTTTATTATATAATCTGCAGTGAATCAAGGAATACAATGATAATAACCAGAGGAACCACATAGCGCAGAAGGAAATACCACGCAGAAAAGATTCCATTCAGCGATTTTGAACCTTGAATCAATTCACTTCTCAGCAGGTCTTTCTTCATTTTGTATGACACAAATATGGAGATCAGCAAAGCTCCAACCGGCATCAAGATGTTGCTGACAAGGAAATCAGCAGCATCAAAGATGATTTTGCCGTAAATTGAAATATCGGATAAGATGCTGAAAGATAATGCAGACGGGACCCCGACGATAAAGATTGCCAGCCCTGTCAGCCAGGCTGCACGGGTTCTGCCACTTCCATTCTTATTCGTCAGGGCAGCCACCACAATTTCAAGCATTGAAAAAGCGGAAGTTAAGGTTGCAAATAGAAACAGTGCAAGGAATAGGAGCAGGAACACCCTCCCAAACATAATCTGATCGAAAACAGATGGCAGGACAATGAACAATAAGCCAGGACCTGCAGCAGGCTCAAAGCCCAATGAGAACACAGCAGGGAAAATAGCCAGTCCAGCCAGAACTGATATAAATAAGTTCATTCCGACAACAGAAAATGCAGGCTGCATCAGATTTTCTTTTTTAGATAGATAAGAGCTGTACGTTACCATAACCGATACCCCGACACTTAGAGAGAAAAACGATTGGCCCATCGCATATAGTACGGTTTCAGAGGTTAGGTTTGAAAAATCAGGCTTTAAAAAGAACGAAACGCCTTCCATCGCATTATCCAATGTCAGGGATCGTGCAATCAAAATAATAAATAAAAGAAACAAAGCCGGCATCATAATTTTGCTGACCTGCTCGATCCCCTTCTGGATGCCTTTTGCAACCACTAAAACAGTTATGAATAAAAAGATCCCCTGTGCCGCTACAACAGATACAGAGTCTGAAACGGCTGCGCCAAATAGCTCCTCATAATTGCCTGCACCATTCATAGACCCGGTAACCCCGTATACAATGTACTTCAGAATCCACCCGCCTATTACACTATAAAAGGATAAAAGCAGAAAACACGTGAATACGCCAAGGTAGCCTATCCAGTGCCATTTAGTTCCCGGAGCAATATCCTTGTATGCCGAGATTGCCTCCTTCCCTGTACTGCGGCCAATCACAAACTCGGCCAGTAATAGCGGAAAACCAATTAAAAGGGAAAATAACAGAAATAATAAAATAAATGCCCCGCCTCCGCTTGTTCCTGTCACATACGGAAGCTTCCAGATAGCTCCAAGTCCGATTGCCGAACCGGCCGATGCTAAAATAAATCCTATCTTCGATGACCATTGCTCATTTTGCTGCATGCCTGTACCTCCAAATTTTTTTAAAAACAAAAAAGCCACATTCTTCAAAAGGGACGTGAATTCAGGTTCACGCGGTACCACCCTTTTTGAAAGCATGTGACTTTCCACTCAAAAATATAACGGATTTTACCGTCTTTTCTGCTATATGCAGGAAAGATAAGCTCCAAGATGAAATTCATTTTATCTTTGTGCCAGTTTCCACCATCCACCGGCTCTCTATAAACAGGGAGATAAAACTTACTAGAGTCTCTTCATAGCTTTTTACTATAATGTTTTAAAGTATAAGTGTGATTATAGTATGCATGCAGAAAACCGTCAATGCCAAATTTGAAAAATTCAATTTTCCCAGGCATTACTTTTCATTCCAAATCCGCTTCCATACGGTATCTTCACCATTTACTTTAATTTCGAAAACATCCGGGTTGCTCATCTTCATCAGATGCTCAAAGCCTGCATTTTCATCGAAATAACGAAGCAGCAGCGTCGATAAATTGCCATGGCTGACCAGAACGATGTGATTCTCATTAGACGCGATTAATTCATCCAGCAGGGAAGATGCCCGTTTCATTCCTGATGAATGAGATTCTCCCCCTTCAAAAATGAGTTCAAAATCGGAAAAGCTTTGCTTAAGTTTGTCCTGCCAATCATCAAAAAGAATAGAGCTCAGCACCCTTTCACCCAAACGGCTTTCCTCAATGATATCCAGATTTCTGGATTGTGCAAGAGGCCGGATTGTTTCCAGCGCCCGCACAAAAGGGCTGGAGTATATGCGATTAATTTCTTTGCCTTTAAAGAAATCAACTAATTTTAACGCCTGCCCCCTTCCATTTTCTGTCAATTCAGCAGAGAAAGGCTGGCCCTCCGCCTTTGCATGACGTACGATATAGAAAGTCTTCAATTAATTCGCCTCTCCTTTATCAAGCGGGATATGAATTTCTTTAAAGTCCTCAGCAATGACCGTATTGGGAAATATGGTCTGTGATTCTTTCACAAGCTGCTCCCAATCCTGGCGTTCATATCGTGAACTGATATGATTCAGGCAAAGTTTCCTTGCATTCGCCTCGAGCGCAACTTGAGCAGCCTGCAGGGTTGTCGAATGAAAATAATCGTATGCAAGCTTCTCTTCTCCCCCGGAGAAGGTTGCCTCATGTATTAAAAGGTCAGCACCGGCTGCTAAATCTATTGCCGCATCGCAGAATCTGGTATCACCCAGCACCGTGACGATTCTTCCCTTTTGAGCCGGCCCCAGGAAATTTTCTGCTTCGATCATACTTCCATCCTCAAGCTCAATGTTTTCACCATTCTTTATTTTCTTATATATCGGACCCGGTTTGATTCCCGCTTCAGCAAGTTTGTCCGCAAGCAATGTTCCCGGACGGTCCTTTTCTGTAATCCGGTAGCCGTATGAGGATATTCCGTGCTCGAGCATGCGGGTTTCCACCTTAAAATCTTCTTCATCAAGCACAATACCCTCAGTGATTTCAGCTACCTTTAAAGGATACTTAAGGTATGTGCCGCTGACAGATAGCGAGACTTCAATGAATTTTTTCAAACCTTTTGGCCCATATAAGGTTACCTCTGTATCACCGCCCTGAAAAGAGCGGCTTGAAAGCAGGCCGGGCAGACCATAAATATGGTCACCATGAAGATGTGTGATAAAGATTTTCTCAATTCTTCTCGGTTTAATGCTTGTATGTAAAATTTGATGCTGGGTCGCTTCGCCGCAGTCAAAAAGCCATATGCTCCCTCTTTCATCCAGGAGCTTTAAAGCCATCGAGGATACATTCCTCAGCTTAGCGGGAATTCCTGCTCCCGTTCCCAGAAAAAATATGTCCATATGTAAAATACCTCCTTCCAGCAATTTAGGGATTAAGCCTGTTTTGTCTTGCCAGTATGAATATAAACAATATACCATAGCAGCCTCTGAATTCATTCATTTAACAATTGTTTTTTGTGTTATTTGAAAGGATAGATCCTGACCGTTAGATAGAAACTATGGTATAAAGGACAAACTTAATATTTGCGAAAATAGCTGTAAACAGATACAATTTTATACTTGTACAGACGTTTTTTTGCAATGCAATATAACAGCTTCTTCTCAAGCTGAGGACGGACAAAAGTCAGTCCCGCCTTACATACAGAAATTTTGTCGAAAAGAGGTTCTAGAATCGTGAAAACAAACGAAAAACCGGCCGGATTAATAATGATATTTGGAGCAACAGGGGATTTGGCAAAAAGAAAATTGTTTCCCTCACTTTACCGCTTATACAAAAAGGGCAGGCTGTCTGATCGCTTTGCCGTAGTAGGAGTTGCCAGAAGACCGCTATCAAATGATGAGTTTCAGGCAAGTGTTAAAGCTTCTGTTGAGTCCGCTATAAAAGATAACGGAGAACTTGAAGATTTTATTTCTCACTTTTACTATCATTCGCATGACGTGACGGATTCCAGTTCCTATTTGGCATTAAAGAGCATGGCCGAAGAATTGGATACTCACTATTCCCTTGAAGGCAACCGCATTTTTTACCTTGCCATGGCACCTGAGTTTTTCGGAACCATTGCAGAGCATTTAAAAGCAGATGGCCTGACAGATGTAGATGGGTTTAAGCGTCTTGTCATTGAAAAACCATTTGGGCATGATCTTGAATCAGCGAAGCAGCTTAATAAGCAAATCCGGAAAGCCTTTTCAGAAAATGAAATTTACCGGATTGACCACTACCTGGGGAAAGAGATGGTGCAAAACATTGAAGTGATTCGTTTTGCCAACGCGATTTTCGAACCTTTATGGAACAATCGCTACATTTCAAATATCCAGGTTACATCAAGCGAAGTACTGGGGGTAGAAGAACGCGGCCGCTACTATGAAAAAAGCGGCGCTCTTCGCGACATGGTTCAAAACCATATGCTGCAAATGGTTGCCTTATTGGCAATGGAACCGCCAATCCGCTTGACAACAGATGAAATCAGATCTGAAAAAGTAAAAGTTTTAAGAGCCATGCGTCCAATTGAAGGCGATCAGGTAAGAGATTACTTTGTCCGCGGCCAGTACGGAAAAGGCCATTTAAATGGACAGGAAGTACCAGCTTACAATCAAGAGCCGATGGTGGATGAACAATCAAACACCGAAACGTATGTAGCAGGCAAGCTGATGATTGATAATTTCCGCTGGGCAGGTGTGCCTATCTATATCCGCACAGGAAAAAGGATGGCTGCTAAATCAACGAAAATTGTTATCCAGTTCAAGGATATTCCGATGAACTTGTATTATCAGACTGAGCAAACGCTAAATCCGAACCTGCTGGTGATCCATATTCAGCCTGAAGAAGGCATTACCCTTTATTTGAATGCCCAAAAATCAGGCCAAAACATTGAAGCCACACCGGTAAAATTAAACTTTGCCAACAAAGGCATCGATGACATGAATACACCTGAAGCTTATGAAAGGCTTTTATATGATTGCATGCGCGGTGATGCAACAAACTTTACACACTGGGATGAAGTGGCCCTTTCCTGGAGCTTTGTCGACAAAATTTCCGACGTTTGGGAAAACACGAGGGCAGAAGGCTTCCCTAATTACGAATCCGGTTCCATGGGTCCAAAAGAAGCAGACCGGCTGCTTGAAAAAGACGGCTTCTTCTGGTGGCCTGTAACCGACCTTGATGTTGAACAGTGTTAATAAATTTGAAAACCTCTGCTGATGCAGGGGTTTTCATTTTTTGAAAGAAAAAACAGCGCCGCTCGGACGCTGTTCTTTTTTTATTCCATCCAGTTTGTATGAAAAATGCCTTCTTTGTCTGTACGCTGATAGGTGTGTGCACCAAAGTAGTCACGCTGTGCCTGAAGAAGGTTTGCAGGCAATGTTTCTGTTCGGTAGCTGTCATAATAGGACAAAGCAGCAGCAAAGCATGGTACAGGAATGCCGTTCTTTACAGCGACGCTGATAATTTCACGGGCAGCATCCTGGTAGCTTTCCACGATTTCCTTAAAATACGGATCAAGAAGCAGGTTCTTTAAACCAGGCTCACGGTCATATGCTTCCTTAATTTTTTGAAGGAATTGGGCACGGATGATGCATCCTCCGCGGAAAATCATTGCAATATCACCGTATTTCAAATCCCATCCATATTCTTCGGATGCTGCTCTCATTTGAGCAAAGCCTTGTGCGTATGAGCAGATTTTACTCATGTAAAGGGCTTTACGGACACTCTCGATAAAGGCTTTCTTATCGCCGGTGAATTCCGATGCAACTGGCCCGCGAAGAACTTTGCTTGCGTTGACACGCTCTTCTTTCATAGCAGAAATGAATCGGGCAAAAACAGATTCAGTAATGATCGGAAGCGGTACACCGAGGTCAAGCGCACTTTGGCTTGTCCATTTGCCGGTTCCCTTTTGGCCTGCTGTATCAAGGATAACATCTACCAGCGGCTTTCCGGTTTCCTTATCTTTTTTTGTGAAAATATCAGCCGTAATTTCAATCAGATAGCTGTCAAGTTCGCCTTTATTCCAATCTGCGAATACTTCATGGAGCTCTTCAGCAGTCAAACCAAGCACGTTTTTCAAAAGAAAATAAGATTCGGAAATCAGCTGCATATCGCCGTATTCAATACCGTTATGCACCATTTTCACATAATGTCCTGCCCCATCCGGACCAATGTATGTGGTGCATGCTTCGCCATTAACCTTTGCAGCAATATCTTGAAAAATCGGGGCAACCAGCTCGTAGGCTTCTTTTTGGCCGCCAGGCATAATGGAAGGACCCTTTAGAGCGCCCTCTTCACCGCCGGAAACACCCGTACCGATGAAATGGATGCCCAGCTCGCTTAATTCCTTATTGCGGCGCTGCGTATCCACAAAGAAGGTATTCCCTCCATCAATCAGAATATCATCTTTATCCAGCAGAGGCTTTAACTGCTCAATTGTCGCATCTGTCGGACCCCCTGCTTTCACCATAAGCATGATTTTGCGGGGTTTTTCCAGAGAATCAACAAACTCTTCAATTGTATATGTACCTTTAAAGTTTCTTCCTTCCACTTCCTTAAGCATCTCATCCGTTTTTTCACGTGACCGGTTAAAAACAGATACTGAGTACCCTCTGCTTTCAATATTCATGGCAAGATTTTTGCCCATGACAGCTAAGCCGATAACACCAAACTGTGATTTCGTCATCATTTATTACCTTCCCTTCCAGGCTTAATGCGTTACATACAAAATCCAATAAAATAATCCACTATACTTTAGCAAGATTCCTATTCTGATTCAACTTTCCTGTCTTAGTTTTGCTTATAGCTGTCTGAAAAACTCATGAATGATCATCTTTTTCTTTTTTATCTATTCTTCCTGGCCTGCCATGCAAAAAGTCTTTATTAAAACTGGTGTCAGTGCCGATTTTGGGGCTGGTCAATTTCATGTCCGAAAGTGCACCCGCATTGTCGATTATTTTAGTGCCGTATTTCTTGCGCAAAAGATCCATTGTCTGAAATAACGGCTCCTTTTTGGCATCTTTTTCAAAACTGAACAGATCCAGCTGTTTAACCGCCTGTTCGGGTTCGACAAGGTCTGTTCCTGTAATGCCCAGAAGCCGTACTGCATTTCCATTCCAATGTTTTATAAAAAGCTCTTTTGCTATTTGGTAAATTTCATCATTATGCTGAATCGGATTTTTCAGTTTTCGGCTTCTTGTAATGGTTTTTCGGTCCTTATACCGGATAGTAATCCCGAGAGACACCGCCATAACTTTTTTCCTTTTCAATCTGGAAGAAACCTGTGCAGCCAGCTTTTCAAATACCTGGAGCAGTTCTCTTTGATTTGAGACATCCCTTGGCAGTGTGGTCGAATTCCCTACACTTTTAAATTCAGATGCCGAGTCGGGATCGACTTTTCTAAAATCCTGGCCATTGGCCTTTTGTTTCAGCCTGGGTCCATTAATGCCCAATGCTGCTTTTAAAATAATTTCATCGGCTTTTGCCAATTCGCCAATTGTGGTGATATTGAGGTTTCTCAGTTTTTCTCCGGTTTTTCTGCCGACTCCGTGCATTTCTTCCACTTCCATCGGCCATAGGATATGCGGTACATCTCTTTTTCTGAGTATTGTAATCCCCATTGGTTTTTTCATGTCGGAAGCCATCTTGGCTAAAAATTTATTAGGGGCAACACCTATGCTGCAGGGCAAATCGAGCTGCTGAAAAACCTGCTTTTGTATTGTCCCGGCAATTTCTATCGGGCTCCCAAACTCATAGCTGTCTGTTATGTCCACATATCCTTCATCAATGGATACGGGTTCAACAAGGGAGGAATATTCGCGCAATATATCAAACATCCCCATGGAAGCTGCACGATATCTCTCAAAATTGGGCTTCATGATAATCAGCTGGGGACAGAGCTTTTTAGCCTCCCATAGAGGCATGGTGGTTTTCACCCCGAATTCCCTTGCCTCATAGCTGCAAGTTACAATAATACCGCGTCTCTCCTCCGGATTTCCTGCGATTGCTAAAGGCTTACCCTTTAGTGAGGGATCATAAGCCATCTCAACAGAAGCATAAAAACTATTCATATCAACATGAAGGATAACTCTCCCGTTTTTCGGATACATTTGTTTCATGCCGGCACTTCCCTGTAAATATAATTCAGTTCTATTTTAGCAAATATTTTTCTTTTCTATTAATCAGGGGCTTTTTGAAAAAGCGAAAACAGGGAATCTCTCTCTGATCCCCTGTTCCAGAATTCGTCCGCTATGCAGTTGTATGCTGTGTTTTCATATACTCTTTTATTTCTCTTATTCCCTCCAGTGATTCCACCAGCTTTAAAGGATCGATTATAGTAATCAGCCTATTATCGATATTAGCCACACCTGTGAAATAATTGGTTTTTTGATAGGCAATCAGACCTGGCTGTTTCAGACAGTCTTCTGGAATATCAAGAATTTCCTTGGCTTCATTTACAAGAACGGCGAATGATAGCTCGTCTGTCTGCAGCACGATCATTCTTGCGGACTCACTATCAACCAGTGTCCGGCTGTATAGAATTTCTTCGAAATCAACAACCGGAATAAGCTCTCCCCTGACTTTAACGATTCCTCTTACATAGCTGGGCAAATGAGGTATCGGTGTAATGCCCTCCATTTTCTCAATGGATATAACAAAAGGAACCGGTGTAGCATATTCCTCATTTCCTGCCCTGAAAACGACAGCTTTATTATTTTCAATCATCCTATTTCCTCCCCGGAAACTCTTATGTATAGAACTAATATACCATAGCCATTATTTTCTAACTAGTGAGGAAATAATAGATTGCTGCAGTAAAAAAAGAGAACCGCATTGGTTCTCTCTCTCTTGCTGTTTAAGCTGATACTTCTTCAATAATGGCAATGACCATCTCAGCCAATTTATTTAATTCTTCAATAGGCATGCGCTCATTGGTTGTATGAATTTCTTCATAGCCGACAGCAAGGTTAACTGTAGGAATGCCAAAGCCGGCGATCACGTTTGCATCGCTTCCTCCGCCGCTGTGAAGAAGCTCAGAGCTGCGGCCGATCTTTGCAGCCGCTCTGCGTGCTACTTCAACGACATGATCACCTTCGCCAAATTTAAAGCCAGGGTACATAACCTGAACATCCACTTCAGCTTTGCCGCCCATTTCTTCGGCAGCACTTTCAAATGCTTCCTTCATTTTTGCTACCTGCTGTTCCATTTTTTCAGGAATTAATGAACGTGCTTCTGCTAATACATCAACATGGTCACATACGATATTCGTCTGCTGACCGCCTTCAAAACGCCCGATATTAGCCGTTGTCTCTTCATCAATGCGGCCCAGCGGCATTCTTGAAATCGCTTTTGATGCCATCGTGATGGCAGAAATGCCCTTCTCAGGAGCAACACCTGCATGAGCTGTTTTCCCCAGAATAGCAGCTTTCACTTTAGCCTGGGTTGGAGCGGCAACGATTATATTTCCGACTTTGCCGTCACTGTCCAATGCATAGCCGAACTTTGCTTTAACAAGTGAAGGATCAAGAACCTTAGCTCCAACCAGTCCGGATTCTTCACCAACTGTGATAATGAACTGAATAGTTCCATGAGCAATATTCTGCTCTTTCAGGACTTTAACAATTTCGAGCATAACGGCAAGTCCTGCCTTGTCGTCTGCACCCAGGATCGTTGTTCCATCTGTTACAACATAGCCGTCCTTGATGGAAGGTTTAATTCCTTTTCCAGGAACAACCGTATCCATATGGGAAGTGAAATAAATTGTGTCTGTTTCTTCTTTAGTACCCTGAAGAGTGCAGATGAGGTTGCCTGCACCGTGTCCGGTCTGTGCAGTTGTATCGTCTTCGTACACCTCAACCCCAAGATCCCTGAATTTTTTCTTCAAAACTTTGGCAATTTGAGCTTCATACTTTGTTTCAGAATCAATTTGCACCAGTTCCAGAAATTCGTTTAATAAGCGTTCCTCATTAATCATTTATGTACAAACCTCCAAATTTAAGCTTACTAAGCAAGTATAACTCCAAAATTTTGGCACAGCAAATCAGGAATCCATTATAGCGGGATATTTCCATGCTTTTTATGAGGCCTGCTTTCTTTTTTATTGCGCAGCATTTCAAGCGCCTGAATGAGCTTGATTCTGGTTTCACGCGGATCGATGACATCATCCACCATACCCCGGCTTGCCGCTACATATGGATTGGCGAACTTTTCTCTGTACTCTTCGATTTTTTGTGCCCTGGTGGCCTCGGGATCATCACTGTTCTGGATTTCCCTTGCAAAAATAATGTTGGCTGCACCTTGAGGACCCATTACGGCTACTTCCGCATTCGGCCATGCAAAAACAAGATCTGCGCCAATAGATTTACTGTTAAGCGCAACATAAGCTCCTCCGAATGCTTTTCTTAGAATAACAGTAAGCTTAGGCACCGTTGCTTCTGAGTAAGCATAGAGAATCTTTGCTCCGTGCCGTATAATTCCGCCATGCTCCTGTTTAACCCCCGGGAAAAATCCTGTAACGTCCTCAAATGTTATAAGTGGAATATTAAAGGAATCACAGAACCGGATAAATCTTGAAGCCTTATCGGAAGAATCTATATCAAGGCCACCTGCCATCACCTTCGGCTGATTGCAGACGAGACCCACCGTTTCTCCCTTGATCCGGGCAAGGCCGACTACAATATTTTTAGCGAAGTCGCGCTGCACCTCCATAAAAGTATCTTTATCCACTACCTGTTCAATGACTTTTCGGACGTCATATGGACGAAGGGCATCAAAGGGAATAACGTCTGTCAAATCCGGACGGTAATCATCATCTTCTTCCCATTCGGACATAGGCGGTTTTTCTTCGTTATTCTGTGGAAGGTAGCTTAACAGACTTCGCACCTGCCCAATCACTTCTTCTTCGGACTCCCCTCTAAAGTGTGCGTTTCCGCTGATCGTATTGTGCACACGCGCACCGCCCAGATCCTCAGGTGAAATCTTTTCCCCAGTCACCGTTTCGATTACTTTTGGTCCGGTTATGAACATCTGGCTCGTCTTTTCCACCATAAAGACAAAATCCGTAATCGCCGGAGAATATACTGCACCACCGGCACAAGGCCCCATGATGACTGATATCTGCGGAATCACTCCTGAATAAATGGAATTCCGGTAGAAAATATGGCCGTACCCATCAAGGGAAACAACACCTTCCTGAATTCTGGCGCCGCCGGAATCATTCAAGCCTACAAATGGAGCTCCATTTTCAGCTGCTAAATCCATTACATTGGCAATTTTTTTTGCATGCATTTCCCCGAGGGCGCCCCCAAAAACGGTAAAGTCCTGTGAAAATAAGAAGATAGGACGTCCGTTGACCTTTCCATATCCAGTTACAACACCATCTCCAGGCCCTTTTTGGTTTTCCAGTCCAAAATCCGTGCTGCGGTGCTCAATAAATGGATTAAGCTCAACGAAAGTTCCCGGATCTACTAATAAATCGATTCGTTCCCGGGCAGTCAGTTTTCCTTTTTCATGCTGTTTTTGTATACGCTCATCCCCTCCGCCCAGTTCTACTTCCCTGCGCCTGTCGTATAACTCATTTATTTTCTCATAGATGTCTGCCATGCCTTATTTCAATCCTTTCTTTTCACAGAATTCATATAAAATACCGCCTGTTGACTTCGGATGCATAAAGGCTACATGGGCACCGCCCGCACCAATCTTCGGTTCATCCTGCAGCATCCTGATACCCTGTTCCTTCATTTCGTTTATGCGTTCTTGTATGCTGTCAACTCCCAGTGCTACATGATGCAGCCCTTCTCCCCGCTTTTCTATAAACTTGGCAATTGGGCTATCTTCACTTGTCGGCTCGAGCAGCTCTAGTTTCGTTTCCCCTGCTTTAATAAATGCAACCTTTACTCCCTGGCTGTCTACTTCCTCTATTCCGAGTAATTTAAGCTGGAGCGTTTCAGTATAGAATGGAAGCGCTTTATCGATAGACCTGACAGCAATTCCAATATGGTCCACCTTCTTAATCATCTGTTTTCCTCCTCATGGATGTCGAAATATATCATTTCCCCGCAGAATGTGGGCATATTTTTAAATCTATTATTTAAATATTCGTTATAAATGTCGAAAATCCTTTTAAAAAATTGAGCGGTTGTTCAATTTGATAATTCTTAGTAAAATAAGAGTAAGAATTGGGACGAGGAGGCATAGAATGTCAAATAAGAAACTGGCGAAAGTAATTGTCTATTTAATGATATTTGCAATGCTCGCATCTACTCTCATTATGGGTATGGCGATGTTTTTATAACAAGGGAACTCTATTCATTTTTCAGCTGCTCCGGATGGCAATTCCGGGCAGCTTTTTTTGCGGAAAATAACCTTTGAACTGTTAGTGACTTTTACTGAAACCTAACGAGCTGTAGGGACTTGGGACACAAAAAGCAATAATCCGAGGGTTAGAGTCCGAATACAGTCAAACTTCGGACAGCATAGGAGGAAATATGGAACTGCAGAGTCCGAAGCTGGCGTTCACTAAGCTCATAAAAAAACTGCATCTATTCAGATGCAGCTGTACATTCTTTCAATTATCTTTTTTTATGGCACCGTAATCTCTTCCAAGTTCGTCAAAGCTCTTAGCTGAGGTGACTACTAAGATTTTTGTTCCAAGCGGCACGGATTCATATAACGACTCGACTGCCTCATTCTGCAATCGGATACATCCATTAGAGACATATCTGCCGATGGACGAAGGATCGTTCGTCCCGTGAATGCCGTAGATTCTGCCATCAGTATTTTCTGCGTCAAACCCAATCCACCTTGTGCCGAGCGGATTCCGGGGGTCACCGCCTTTTATGTCCTTTTTTCTGTAGTAAGGATCAGCTGCCTTTACAATCACAGTGAACAGCCCTTCCGGTGTAAGGTCATCCGTTTTCCCGGTTGCAGCTGTGATGATATTCTGCACTTTATGATTCTGTATAAACGCAACTTCATTTGTGCGTTTATTGACAATCAGAAATGGATCTCCAGGCAGCGGATTCAGTCCCAATGGCCAGATTGGGGAAAGTGAAAAAAACAGAATGGCCGCTGCTGCAAACTTCAGCATGACAATTCACGCTCCAATTCCTTTTCCTTAGTTTGCTTCTGCAGTCCCGCTTTGATTCATTTCCTTATCCTTTAATCCTTTAAAAGAGCTCTTAATAATTAAATACTGTTCCATTTCTTTTACAAAGTGAAGCAGGGCAGCACGTGCTTCAAATTCCTCCCTCGTTTTGGGGAGCTCCATATTTTCAAAAGAAACCTTCATACGGTACAATTTCTCCAGGAATAGCAGGGCCGTATTGCCCGGGTGGATATGTTCCGATAATTCTTCAATAAAATCAGCGATCATCTCTCCCTGTTCAACAGGGAGTGCTATGGAAGTAACACTTGGAAGAACCCTCTCAATAATTTCAAATTGTTTTTCTCTCATTTTGAAATAATGATAATATAAATTTTCATCTCTTCGAAAGTGATTTTCAACATCCCTGAAGGCCAGCGCTTTTGCCTCATCGATCATTTCCATTGTTTCAGTAATTTCTCTGCCGTCCCAGCTGCTTTCATGGGTACGCAAATACCTCACGATTTCGTCAAAGATAACCTTAAAGTTTTCTTCTATTTCAAGTCTATATTCCTTAAGCTTCGATTCCAGGCTCGGCATGTAAAGGTTTGCGATTAGTGCTACACCGATTCCGACAATAATTATGCCCAATTCATTTAGCAAGAGGTCCTTTGAGACCTCTCCTGCAGAATAAATATGCAAAATAATAACTGAACTTGTTACAATTCCATCGCTGGCCTTTGCCATAACAGCTGCCGGAATAAAAAACAGCAGCAGCAGTCCGATTACAAGCGGATGGTAAGCAATGCCCTCAAAAAACAAAGAAGAAAATGCCATTGCCAGCAGACAGGCAAAAAATCGGTCCCATGAAGCCCGAAGTGATTTTTTCTTTGTGACTTTTATGCATAATATAGTCAGGATGCCAGCAGAAACAAAATTATCAAGCTGCAGCATCTGTGCAATCATGATGCTGATGGAAGTCCCCACTGCAGTCTTGATTGTCCGGTAGCCAATTCTGTACTTCATTTATTCAAACTCCTATATTCAATTGCCCCATCTAATTTTAAGAAGGCTGTCTGGTATTTAAATGCGAAAGAGAAGATGATCATGTTGATCATCTTCTCCCATAGCATATATCGATTATAGCATTTTTTGCAAGAAATCCCTTGCACGATCACTCTTAGGATTAGAAAAAAATTCTTCAGGAGAAGAATCCTCTACAAGCACACCGCCATCCAGGAACAGCACCCTGTCTGCCACTTCACGGGCAAAGCCCATTTCATGGGTAACAATCGCCATTGTCATGCCAGTATGTGCTAAATTCTTCATAACGTCCAGCACTTCTTTCACCATTTCCGGGTCCAGCGCAGATGTTGGCTCATCAAAAAGCATAACTTCAGGCTGCATGGCAAGAGCTCTTGCAATCGCAACCCTTTGTTTCTGCCCCCCTGATAAACGATTGGGGTATTCGTGTGCTTTAGCAGATAATCCGACCTTCTCCAAAAGCTCGAGCGCTGTTTTCTCAGCTTCTGATTTTGATAATCCCTTAACCTTCATCGGTGCATATGTCAGGTTTTGCAGGGCAGTTTTATGGGGGAATAAATGAAAATGCTGAAATACCATCCCCACATTTTGGCGCACTTTCATTATGTTTGTGCTTTTATCCGTAATGTCCTGCCCATTAATCATGATCCTGCCGTCTGTTGGCAATTCCAGAAGATTGATGCAGCGGAGGAACGTAGACTTCCCGGAACCGGACGGACCTATTACAGCCACTACTTCGCCATCTTGAATATTGGTTGAAATTCCTTTAAGAACTTCAAGTTTACCGAAATGCTTATGCAAATTTTCCACTTTAATCACTGCGTCTCATTCTCCTTTCAATTCCTTTTCCAAGCACAGTCAGGACCATTACCATAATGTAATAAATCAGCCCGGCAATCAGTATCGGTTCGAAGTAGGAAAACTTTTCGCCTCCCACGATGTAAGCCCGGCGCATCACGTCTGTTACTCCAATGACTGTTACGATCGCAGACTCTTTTGTAAGAGTAATAAACTCGTTCATTAAGGCAGGCAAAATGTTTTTCATTGCCTGCGGAAGTATGATATCCATCATGGCCGGCCTGTATGGAACGCCCAGTGCCATTGCCGCTTCACTTTGACCTTTATCCACCGCCAGGATTCCCGCCCTGATGATCTCCGAGATATAGGCCGCTGAATTAAGCCCAAAAGACAGGACGGCAGCTGTGGAAGGATCAATTTTATACCCGATCAGCTGAGGTGACCCATAATAGATAAGCATCAGCTGAAGAACAAGAGGTGTTCCTCTAAAAACGGATGTGTAGGCATCCGCAATCCAGCCAAGAAATTTAAATTTGCTAATTTTAAAGAATGATAGAATAATACCTAATACAAAACCCAGTATGCCTGCCATAGACACAATTTGAAGCGTGACGCCAATGCCTTTAAGTATATATGGAAGGGAGGGAATGAACTGCTGAAAATCCAGATTCACTATCTTTCCATCCTTTCTGTAAGTAATTTATTTTCTAAAGAAGAATAAAGCGTCCAAAGGAAGATATGCCTTGGACGCCAATTCCCAGCGAATTATTTGTTATCAAACCATTTTACGATCAATTCTTCCAATTCCCCGTTTTCTTTCATCTTCAAAAGTTCTGCATTGAATTCTTCAGTTAATTCACTGCCTTTAGGAAAAGCAATGGCCGAACCTGCCTCTGTTTCATCTTCTTCAATTGTGAAACCGGCCAGGTCTTTATTTTTTTCAAAATACCCTTTTGCAACCGTGTCTTCAATCATGGCTGCATCAAATCGGCCTGCCATGATTTCCTGAATTAATTCAGGGATGCGGTTGCGGTTTTCCACAGTCATATCAACTGTTTCAGCAATTTCTTCTGCCTTATCTGCCTGAATGGAAGCAAGCTGCACACCTATTGTTTTTCCATCTAAATCTTCCAATGATTCAATTCCGCTGCCTTTTTTAGAAACAATCATGTGGCTCGCTGTATAATATACATCGCTGAAATCAACGTTTTCTTTACGCTCTTCAGTAGGAGTCATACCCGCTAAAACAAAATCAACCTGGCTTGTTTCCAGTGCAGGGATCAGTCCGTTAAAGTCCATATCCTTCACTTGGATTTCATAGCCCAATTTTTCAGCAATCGCTTTGGCCAAATCCACATCAAAGCCGATGATTTCTTCCCCTTTTGCTGAATCTACATATTCAAATGGCGGATAATCCGCTGACGTACCCATTGTTAAAACCTTTTTATCCGAGCTTTCCCCAGAGCCGCTTTTACCATCTTCACTAGTCCCGCATGCAGCTAGTAAACCAACTAAGAGCATGCTTAATGCAAACATGATCACTTTTTTCATTTTTGTTTCCCCCTATAAAAATATGAATAATCTCTGCATAACTATTAATAAATATTCACTAAAATGAATTTTAACAGATTTTTATATTTATGCAATAAGGTTTTTAATTATTTATTAGAAGTTTAATTATTCAGATAAATTTATATAAAAAAAAAGCCCCGTTATTCGGGACCTTTTCGCTATTTAAACTTCTTCGCAATATTTCTCAAAGGCATCCTGCAGTTTCTGGACTACTGCCATAGGCTCATGGCCTTCGATTTCGTGGCGCTCGATCATCGTGCATAGCTCCCCATCTTTGAGAAGTGCAAAAGATGGTGATGATGGCGGATAACCTGTGAAGTAGGATCTTGCTTTTTCGGTTGCTTCTTTATCCTGTCCGGCAAATACCGTAACCAAATGGTCAGGGCGCTTATCATAATGCAGGGAATGCATGGCTGCAGGACGGGCAATTCCGCCTGCACATCCGCAGACAGAGTTCACCATTACAAGTGTGGTTCCCTTCTTATTAAGGGACTCATCCACTTCTTGAGGTGTTGTTAATTCCGTAAAGCCGGCATGTGTTATTTCCTGACGCGCCTGCCTGACAACATCATTCATAAATAAATTAAAATCCATATTCAAAGTCATCGCTCCTCAATAAAAAATTCTCCTGACTATATACATAATACCAATACATCAGTGAATTTTACAATCAAGTCAATTTTTTGAATAAAAAAGTTTAGCTTTTGGATTATCGGGGAAAGATAAAACTACAGCTAGATCCATACCCCTAAACTCCCTAGATTCGCCAGTGCCCGCAAGGCACTGGCCATTTTTTTGCCTTCAGGAAAAGCCTGCCCGAAACAGAAAGCTCTATCTTTTTGTATAAACATTAAACAATTCTTCAACTGCAGATGTAACCGTCCTGTTCCCTGCTATGACCTCGTTTTCGATTTTTGGAAGAAGCGGTTTTATGTCGGGATGATAAAAAAAGCTGAACTGAAGCTGATCCAGAATCATGGAGTGTATCCATTGTTTTGTCTGGAGCCTTCTTCTTTCTTCAAAAACTCCTGATGTCTTTGCCGTATTTTCAAACGTTTTGATCACATTCCAGATCTCAGAAATGCCTTCATTAAAGACAGAAGAGCAGGTATAAGCTTTCGTTTGCCATCCTTTAGTAGCTGGCTGAAGAAAGTGAAGGATACGGTTATACTCTGCTTTTGTTTTTTCAGCCAATTTCTTATTGCTTCCATCGGCTTTATTGACAATTACCGCATCAGCCAGTTCCATAATGCCCTTTTTCATTCCCTGCAATTCATCCCCTGCCCCTGTCAAGGTTAAGAGCATAAAAAAGTCCACCATTTCCCTGACAATGACCTCACTTTGTCCCACACCGACTGTTTCAACGAGAATAACATCAAAGCCTGCTGCTTCACACAGAAGCATGGTCTCTCTTGTTTTTCTGTGGACACCTCCCAGTTTCCCTGCTGAAGGAGAAGGTCTTATGAAAGCACGCGGGTTTCTTGATAACTGCTCCATTCTTGTTTTATCGCCAAGGATGCTGCCGCCGCTCAAGCTTGAGCTTGGATCAACGGCTAGCACAGCTGTTTTTAAACCCGCATTACATAGGTATGTCCCAAAAGATTCAATGAACGTGCTCTTTCCTGCCCCCGGCACTCCGGTTATCCCAATCCTGAGCGATTGCCCTGAATGAGGCAGAAGCCTGTGCAGGAGTTCCTGTGCATGGTGAAAATGATGCTCTGCGTTACTTTCAATCAGAGTGATCGCTCTTGCAAGAACAGGTCTGCTGCCACTCATGATTCCTTCTTCAAGAACGTCAAGATCAGGCAGAGAGGCAGATTTTTTTTGAAACCTGCCTATTTTCTCGAATTTCTGCTTCTGCTCACCTGAATCCACACCACTGCTTACTGTGCTTGTAAAATTTTCTGCCTTTTCTTCATCAAACCATTCCGGTTTTTTATCCTCTGCCATTTACTGGGTCACTTCCTCGTACCCGAGACGGCTGTATATCTCTCTGATGACCTTTTGGGCAGCCACTGGAATGACGGTGCCCGGGCCAAAAATGGCAGAAGCACCATGCTCATATAAATATTGATAATCCTGTGCCGGAATAACCCCTCCAATGACTACAATAATATCTTCCCTATCCAGTTTCTTCAGTTCAGTAGCAAGCTGCGGCAGAAGGGTTTTATGCCCTGCAGCAAGTGAACTGATGCCAATGACATGAACGTCATTTTCGACCGCCTGAAGAGCTGTTTCCTCCGGAGTCTGGAACAGAGGGCCGATATCAACATCAAAACCAAGATCGGCAAAGGCTGTTGAAATGACTTTTGCTCCCCTGTCATGGCCATCCTGCCCCATCTTGGCAATCAGAATCCGCGGTCTCCTTCCTTCATTTTCAAGGAATCCATCTGTCATCTGCTTTACTTCTGTAATTTCTTCTTCATTGGAAAAAGCAGAACTGTAAACCCCGCTGATTGAACGAATAATCGCTTTATGGCGGCTGGCCACTTTTTCAATTGCTTCGGAAATTTCGCCAAGAGTGGCTCTAACCCGTGCTGCATTTACTGCAAGCTCAAGAAGGTTGCCTTCCCTTGATTCAGCAGCTTTTGTAATAGCCTCCAGGGCCTCAGCAACTTTCTCATTATCGCGGGAGGCCTTTAGCCGCTCCAGCTTTTCGATTTGCTTTAATCGTACAGCTGTGTTGTCGATGTCCAGAATGTCAATCGGCTCTTCTTTTTCCAGCCTGTATTTATTCACACCAATAATGGTTTCTTTTCCGGAATCGATTTGTGCCTGCCTTCTGGCAGCAGCTTCTTCGATTCTCATTTTTGGCAATCCTGTCTCAATTGCCCTGGCCATTCCGCCAAGACTCTCGATTTCCTCAATATGCTCCCAGGCTCGCTTGATTAATTGATCTGTTAGTGCTTCTACATAATAAGAACCGCCCCATGGATCAATTACATTCGTGATACCTGTTTCCTCCTGAAGGTACAGCTGTGTATTTCTCGCTATACGGGCTGAAAAATCCGTCGGCAATGCGATGGCTTCGTCCAATGCATTCGTATGAAGGGATTGAGTATGCCCCATCGCTGCTGCATGCGCTTCAATAAGAGTTCTTGTTACATTATTGAATGGGTCCTGCTCGGTCAAGCTCCAGCCTGAGGTTTGAGAATGCGTTCTAAGCGCCATTGATTTTGGATTAACGGGTTCGAAGGTCTTCATCATTTTTGCCCAAATGTAGCGGGCTGCCCTCATTTTTGCCACTTCCATAAAGTAGTTCATGCCGATAGCCCAGAAAAACGAGAGTCTCGGTGCAAAGGAATCAATATCGATTCCGGCTTTAAGTCCGGTTCTTACGTATTCAAGTCCATCTGCGAGCGTATAGGCAAGCTCAATATCAGCTGGTGCACCCGCTTCCTGCATATGATAGCCTGAGATGCTGATGCTATTGAACTTCGGCATGTATTTTGATGTATATTCAAATATATCTGCAATGATCTTCATAGACATTTCCGGCGGATAGATATAGGTGTTGCGCACCATATATTCTTTTAAAATATCATTTTGGATCGTTCCCGAAAGCTTCTCCTGGCTTACTCCCTGCTCTTCCGCTGTGACGATATAAAAAGCCATAACAGGTAAAACTGCACCATTCATCGTCATGGATACAGACATTTGATCTAAAGGGATCCCATCAAACAGTGTCTTCATGTCCAGGATGGAATCAATGGCCACGCCAGCTTTCCCTACATCCCCTTCGACTCTTGGATGATCAGAATCATAGCCTCTATGGGTGGCAAGGTCAAAAGCGACTGATAAACCCTTTTGCCCCATGGCGAGATTGCGGCGGTAGAAAGCATTGCTTTCCTCTGCAGTAGAAAATCCGGCATATTGGCGGACAGTCCAGGGCCTGTTCACATACATGGTTGAATAAGGTCCCCTTGTATATGGAGGAAGCCCCGGCTTATCGTTTAAGTGCTCCATATCTTTTAGGTCTTCATTTGTGTATAGCGGCTTTATTTTTATCCTCTCATTTGTTTCAAAGAGAAGATGATCGATGGATGAATTGATTTCTTCCTCCGCTTTTCTTTTCCAGTCATCCTTTGCTGATTGTTTTAATTTATGAATATCCAGGCTTTTAAAATCTGGTTTATTGGCCATTGTTTGCCACCTCCATCTCGTTCAGCATAGTCAAGAGAGTTTCATAGCAATCGCTTTTCACGTGAATGTATCCGCTGATTCCAGCACCATCAAATTCAGCCCTTTTTCTCTCTTCTGGAAGGCCGGCTAAATAGATTGCAGCTGACGGGAAAGCTTCTTTCAGTTGTTTAATTAAAGGAACAGCCATGCTGTCATATTGGCCGTTTGATCCGCAAATAAAATAATGCCTGCAATTTGTTTCTTGGATAAATGCTTCAGCATCTTCCGGGTTCTCTACAGAGCCGCTTCTGACTGCCTCAAACCCTCCGGGCGCCAGGAAGCCTCCAATAAAATCAGCCCGTTCCTTATGATTCTTCAATTCTCCCAGACAGATTAGCCCTGCTTGAGGATGTATTCCCTTTTCCTTTAATCTTTCAGATAAACTCCGCAAACCTTCGAAGGACTCTGAAAGACGAACCTGCGGGATTGGCTTGATAACATTCTTGCTGTTTTCTATGGTTTCGGCCACTAATTGAAGCGGCTTTTCATCAGGGTTAGCATAGATATTTGTTCCAATGATACTTTGTTTTCTTGTATGAACATCTTTCTGCTTCTTCTCATGAACTTGAGAAATTTGACTTTGAACCCACCCTGTCTGGAGGGCTTCAGCCATTCCTCCCAGCTCTTCTATCTCAAGGAAAAGCTCCCAGGCTTTATCAATCAGTTCATTCGTCAGATGTTCCACATACCAGGAGCCGCCCGCCGGGTCAGAGACCTTCAGCAGATGCGCCTCTTCCATTAGAATGAGCTGGGTGTTTCGGGCAATTCGGTCCGAAAAAGGAGAGTGTGCTCCTTCCGGTTCATTATACGGACTGACATGAAGGTATTGGACTCCTCCCAATACTGCTGCAAATGCTTCATTCCCTGCTCTCAGCACATTAACATAAGAATCATAAGCTGACTTAGTAAATGAGGACGTTTCTGCTGAAATGACCATTTTTTTACTGTTTCTCTCAGCTCCATAAACTTCTGCAACCTTGCCCCATAAAACCTTTGCCGCACGAAGCTTGGCAATCTCCATAAAGAAGTTTGAACCAACAGAAAACTTAAATAGCATTTTGGATAGAATTTCTTCAATCTTTTTGCCTTTTCCAAGAAAATACTGCAGGTGATTTATTCCTGCTGCCAGTGCAAAAGCAAGTTCCTGGACAGCATTCGCGCCGCCATTGTGATAAACAGCAGTATTCACCATGATGGTTTTCAGGCTTGGCATATGTTCAGTTGCCGAATTGGCCGTTTCATTCAAATTTTCGTATAGCTCATTGATTGAGCGATCGTTCATTTTGTCTGCAGCAGCAATGGCAAGCGGGTCTGCTGCAATATATCCTGTGATTTTTTCGCTTTCATTTAATCTCGAAAGTTCTTCTATTAATTGACGGTGCCTTTGGCCGGCATCCACACTGAAAGGATATTTTTTATAAAGTTCTCCTACAGCGATGCTGATCTTCTCTGGGTTTGTTAACTGTTCTGGCTGGAAAGCCAGCGCTGTCTGCCCCTTCGCAACAGCAGCAAGGAGTTTTTCTGCCAGCTCTTCAGAAGCTGAAGCACTAACTTTCTGTGCAACCTTCCATTCCTCTCCCAGGTAGCCGGCAGCATATGAACCCCTTCTGAAGTCTTCTGCTCCCGGATACTGGGATAACGGTATTTCGGTCAGGTCCTCTCTGGAATAAAGCGGTTTCAATTTTATGTTTTCATATGTATTTCGTGATAATGTTTCTAAGGATTTCCCTTTAAGAGCTTTTTCTGCACTCTGTTCCCAATCTTCATTAGTCTGCTGCGGGAATTTTTCTTCAATCATTTTCTTTAATGACATAATCAGGCTGTCCTTGTAGCTGACAGCGTTCCCTCCCCTCATGCGGCAGCGGACCCGTTTCTCTTATGAAACATTGCCGCAAGAAAATTATAATAAAATTCTAAATTATCCATACACCTATTTTAGTATACAAAGAAGAAACAAGCAATGAACAATAAGAAACCGCCGCCCCAAAGCAGGGCAGCGGTCATTTTACTTATTAATAAATAGATGTATTTTCTTTTGATGTGTTCTCCAGGATTTCCTTTACGCGCTGCAGGAAGCGTCCGCATACCAGGCCGTCAAGTACACGGTGATCAAGTGACATGCAAAGGTTAACCATATCACGGACAGCGATCATGCCATTGTTCATGACAACAGGACGTTTCACAATGGATTCAACCTGAAGAATTGCCGCCTGCGGATAATTGATAATGCCCATGGACTGTACGGAACCGAATGATCCGGTATTATTTACAGTGAAAGTTCCACCCTGCATTTCAGCAGAAGTCAGTTTTCCTGTACGCACTTTTAAGGCAAGATCATTAATTTCACGGCCAATACCTTTAATCGTCTTTTCATCCGCCGCTTTGATGACCGGAACGAATAACGCGTCATCTGTTGCTACTGCAATGGAAATATTGATATCCTTCTTCTGGATGATCTTATCTCCTGCCCACATGGAATTAATCTGCGGGAATTCCTTAAGGGCCTGTGCAACTGCTTTTACGAAGAAAGCAAAGAATGTAAGGTTAAAGCCCTCTTTTTGCTTGAACTCCCCTTTAATGCTGTTGCGGTACTCAACAAGATTTGTAACATCCACTTCCATCATTGTCCAGGCATGAGGTGCTTCATGTTTGCTGCGGAGCATATTGGCAGCAATCGCCTTACGCACTCCGGTAACAGGGATTTCAACATCACCTGGCATTACCGGTACATTAGGTGCTGGCGCCGCCTGTTTGGATGCTGCAGGCTGGGAAGGTGCAGATGCAGCTTCCTGTGCTGGCGCTTTTGTCTTTTCCGGTGCAGCCGCAGCTGCTGCAGCTGTCGGAATATCTCCGGACTCAATGATTTTCATAAGATCTTTACGGGTGATGCGTCCGCCGCCGCCAGTACCTGTCACCTGGTTCAAATCGATTCCATGCTCTTGAGAAAGCCTTAAGACTGCAGGTGAATAACGGACTCCTTTTGGAGCATCCGCTGGTGCAGAAGGCGCTGAGGCTGAAGGTGCAGCCGGAGTCTTATCCTCTCCTTTTGTCTCTGCTGGCGCAGCTTGAGCAGCTTCCCCGCCGCCTTCGGTTTCGATTGTCAAAATCACCTGGCCCACTTCATACGTTTCGCCTTCTTCTGCAATCAATTCTTTGATTACACCAGTGAAAGAGGACGGTACTTCCGCGTTTACTTTGTCAGTCATTACTTCAGCAAGCGGATCATATTTATTTACTTTATCACCAACGGAAACCAGCCATTTGCTGATTGTCCCTTCAGTAACACTTTCCCCAAGCTGGGGCATTTTAATTTGTTCAATAGCCACCTGAGTAACCTCCTTCTAGCTGCCCGCAATTTGCGGGTCATGCAGCAGGTGCAGCTGATCCGGAATGGAGTCCAGCCTGAGAGCCGCACCCTCTGCGAGCTTTCCATTTTTATTAACTAAGATGTTGTTATTAAAATTCAGCCAATTCACGCATTGCTTTTTCTACTTTATCAGGGTTAACCATAAAGTATTTCTCCATAGTTGGAGCGTAAGGCATTGCTGGCACATCAGGACCGGCAAGGCGTTTGATCGGTGCATCCAGCTCAAACAGGCAGTTCTCTGCAATAATCGCAGCAACTTCGCCCATGATACTGCCTTCTTTATTATCCTCAGTAAGAAGAAGCACTTTTCCTGTTTTAGAAGCAGCTTCAATAATTGCTTCTTTATCTAACGGATAAACCGTTCTTAAATCCAGAATGTGCGCTGAAATGCCATCTTTAGCAAGTCTTTCTGCAGCCTGAAGAGCAAAATGGACGCATAGGCCATAAGTGATGACCGTGATATCTTCACCTTCGCGTTTTACATCTGCTTTTCCGATTGGCAGCACATAATCATCATCAGGAACCTCACCTTTAATCAGGCGATATGCGCGCTTATGTTCAAAAAACAGCACCGGATCCTCATCACGGATTGCTGCTTTCAATAAACCCTTAACATCATAAGGGGTAGAAGGCATAACAATCTTAAGTCCCGGCTGATTAGCAAATACAGCTTCGACAGACTGGGAATGATAAAGTGCTCCATGAACACCGCCGCCATATGGTGCACGTACTACAATCGGACAGCTCCAGTCATTATTTGAACGATAGCGGATGCGTGCCGCTTCTGAAATAATCTGGTTAACAGCCGGCATAATGAAGTCGGCAAATTGCATTTCTGCAATTGGACGCATTCCATACATTGCTGCACCGATTCCAACCCCTGCAATCGCTGATTCAGCAAGAGGAGTATCAATTACGCGGTCTTCGCCAAATTTGTCATATAGTCCTTGTGTCGCTTTAAATACGCCACCTTTTTTACCTACGTCTTCACCTAAAACAAATACCTTTGGATCTCTTTCCATTTCCTCGCGGATTGCCATAGTCACCGCATCGATATAAGAAATTACAGCCATATTCTCTCCCCCTTACTGTTCAGCATATACATGCTTTAAAGCAGATTCCGCTTCTGCATATGGAGCGTTTTCAGCATAATCAGTTGCTTCGTTTACCAGTTTCATAACCCGGTCATTGATTTCCTTTTCAATCGCATCGTCCATAACGCCATTTTCTTTCAGATAGGCGCCAAAAGTAATAATCGGATCTTTTGTTTTTGCTTCAGCCACTTCATCAGGAGCACGGTAGCTTCGGTCATCATCATCAGATGAGTGTGGTGTTAAACGGTATGAAACGGTTTCGACTAATGTCGGACCTTCTCCGCGGCGGCCTCTGTCTGCTGCTTCTTTCACAGCTTTATAAACTTCAAGCGGATCGTTTCCGTCAACTGTTATACCTGGCATACCATAGCCAATAGCTCTGTCAGACACATTTTCGCAAGCAAGCTGCTTTTCAATCGGAACAGAGATTGCATATTTATTATTTTCACACATAAAGATAACAGGAAGTTTATGAACACCTGCAAAGTTCGCACCTTCATGGAAATCACCCTGGTTAGAAGAGCCTTCACCGAATGTTACAAAAGTAACCAGGTCCTTCCCTTCAAGCTTTCCGCCGAGGGCGACACCAACAGCATGAGGCACCTGTGTAGTAACAGGAGAAGACCCTGTCACGATTCGGTTTTTCTTTTGGCCGAAGTGTCCAGGCATTTGGCGTCCGCCTGAGTTTGGATCTTCCGCTTTAGCAAACCCTGACAGCATTAATTCCCTTGCGGTCATGCCAAATGTTAAAACAACACCCATGTCACGATAATATGGAAGAACATAATCTTTCTCGCGATCAAGAGCAAACGCGGCACCTACCTGCGCAGCTTCCTGCCCCTGGCATGAAATAACAAATGGGATTTTTCCAGCACGGTTCAAAAGCCACATGCGCTCATCAAGACGGCGGGCTAACAGCATCGTCTCATACATTTCAAGAACTTTCTCATCACTTAAACCTAAATCTTTATGACGGTTTTCAGCCATTTATACAACCTCCTAAGCTAATATGTATCAGCCCCGTCTCCAATTGGAGACTTGGACTTATTTTATTTAATCGAATCTTTATCCGTGGATTGCTTTCCCATCTACAGCAAGGGCAGCTTCACCTATTGCTTCAGATAGCGTCGGATGCGGGTGGATAGTATGTGCTACTTCCCATGGAGTTGCATCAAGAACGCGTGCAAGGCCTGCTTCTGAAATCATATCTGTTACGTGAGGGCCGATCATATGGACACCAAGAATATCATCGGAATCTTGATCTGCCACAATTTTTACAAACCCGTCGGATTCACCAAATACAAGCGCCTTTCCGATTGCACGGAATGAGAATTTGCCAGTTTTCACATTATGGCCTTTTTCCTTTGCTTCATCCTCTGTTAATCCTACACTTGCTGCTTCCGGTGAACTGTAAATGCATTTAGAAACCAGGCTGTAGTCAATTGGAGAAGGATTCTGGCCTGCAATATGCTCCACTGCAACAATTCCCTCATGAGAAGCAACATGTGCCAGCTGAAGTCCGCCAATGACATCGCCAATCGCATAGATATGAGATTCCTTTGTCTGGAAGTATTCATTTGCGGCAATAAATCCTTTTTCAATTTGAATATCCGTATTTTCAATGCCAATGCCTTCTGTATTTGCCTGACGGCCCACTGAAACAAGCAATTTCTCAGCGGTAAATTCCTTTTGGGAACCTTTTACTTCAGCTGAAATCGTTACTCCTTCACCTTTCTGAAGGGTTTCAGGAAGAACCTTTGCTCCAGTAACAATTTTGACTCCTTTTTTCTTCATAAGGCGCTGCATTTCTTTTGAAATTTCTTTGTCTTCTGTAGGAATAATGCGGTCAGCATATTCAATTACTGTTACATCAGCACCAAAGTCTGATAACATGGATGCCCATTCGATGCCGATGACTCCGCCGCCAACAATGATAATGGAGCTTGGCACTTCTTCCAAAGCTAAAGCTTCATCCGAAGTCATGACCAGTTTTCCATCAATGTCCAATCCTGGAAGGGTGCGGGGGCGAGATCCAGTTGCTACAATAACATTTTTAGGGATCAGCATTTCATTTTCGTCCCCATTGTTCATTTCAACAGAAATTGTCCCTGGCATTGGAGAGAAAATAGAAGGTCCAAGAATTCGGCCTGTGCCTTCAAAAACATCAATCTTGCCTTGCTTCATCAAATGCTGAACACCTTTATGAAGCTGATCAACGATTTTGTTTTTTCGTTCCTGTACCTTACCAAAATTGATTGATACATCACTTGTGATTACGCCAAAATCTTCACTGTGCTTTGCAGTTGCAAACACTTCAGCACTTCTTAATAACGCCTTGCTTGGTATGCAGCCTTTATGAAGGCAAGTCCCTCCAAGTTTTCCTTTTTCAACGATTGCCGTTTTTAAACCAAGCTGTGAAGCACGGATGGCTGCTACATAACCGCCTGTGCCTCCGCCTAAAATCACCAAATCATATTCCTGTGCCAAGTTGCTTCCCCCTTCTATTTCAATGCTGCTTTCCCAGCTGTTTTTCCGGGATATTCTTTTTCAGTCTCTTCACCGCGCAGGACGCGAAGTGCACCTTCCGCCAGTGCCTGAAGCTCATTTTCACCAGGCTGGACGATGACATCTGCTATCCAATTAATCCGCTCACTGATTTCTTTTACAAAGCCCTTGCCATAGGCAAGACCGCCCGTAAGGATTATGGCATCAACCTTTCCGCCAAGCACTGCACTGGCAGAACCAATCTCCTTAGCCACCTGATAAGCCATTGCGGAGTAGACAAGCTTTGCTTTCTCATCTCCGTTTTCAATCATCTTTTCAACCTTTACGGCATCATTTGTTCCCAGGTAACCAACGAGACCGCCTTGTCCAACAAGTTTCTTCATCACTTCTTCACGATAAAAGCTGCCTGAGTAGCAAAGTCCCACCAGATCACCGGCAGGTACTGTACCTGCCCGTTCCGGACTGAACGGCCCGTCTCCATGAAGTCCGTTATTGACATCCACTACTCTGCCTTTTTTATGAGCGCCAACAGTAATACCTCCGCCCATATGTGTGACGATCAGGTTAAGCTCCTCATACTTTTTGCCGAGCTCTTTGGCCACTCTCCTGGCAACAGCTTTCTGATTCAAAGCATGGAAAATACTTTTTCTTTCTATCATTGAAAAGCCTGAAATACGGGCAATTGGGTCCAGTTCATCAACCACAACCGGATCAACAATGAACGATGGAATATTTAAACCCGAAGCAATCTCATATGCCAGGATTCCGCCAAGGTTAGAAGCATGCTGACCAGCAAAACCGGCACGAAGATCACCAAGCATTGCATCATTAACAGAATATGTGCCTCCTTCAATTGGACGAAGCAGCCCGCCCCGGCCGCACACTGCACTTAATTTGGAAATATTGATTCCTTCATGATCCAGCGTCTCTAAAATGGTCTGCTTGCGGAATTCATACTGATCGATAATACTTTCATAAGAGTTAATGACATCTGCATCATGGCGTAATGTCTTCTCCAGGACAGAGATCTCATTATCGAAAACTCCAATCTTAGTTGAAGTGGATCCCGGATTGATGACGAGAATTCGATGTTCTTGTTCTAGCACGTTTAAACCTCCATAAAGAGCGGAAATCTCCCTTGTAAAAGCATACTCTTACTCAGGGTACTTTATCTGCCGCTGCATTTTTTTCTACTCTGCTTTTAAAGGCAAAGACGCTGAATTCATAATTCAGCGCTCTGCATTTCAGGAAAGACAGACTAAATTCCTCTTTCTCCTAAAACCTATCTGCGGCTCAGGATATGATGGCCGTTTTGGAGGAATTGTCCGCGTGAATTACGCATTCTTTCAATTCTTTCCTCAACCATGCGGTCAGCCGCTTTATATGTCGGAATTCCATCCCTTTTAGCAATATCAATAACTTTTTCAATATTGTTGTATACAGTTTCAACTTTTTTCATTGCACGTTCACGGTTGTAACCGTACAGCTCATCTGCAACATTGATAACTCCGCCTGCATTAATTACATAATCAGGTGCATAAACAATGCCCATCTCATGGATTAAATCACCATGGCGGGTTTCTTTAAGCTGATTGTTGGCGGCTCCAGCAATTACTTTTGCTTTCAGCTGCGGAATTGTATCATCATTAACTGTTGCACCTAAAGCACATGGTGCATAAATATCACATTCAACACCATAAATTTCATTTGGTTCAACCGCTTTGGCACCGAACTCTTCAACCGCACGCTGAACTGCTTCTTTATTAATATCTGTTACAATTAGCTGTGCACCTTCTTCATGCAGATGACGGCAAAGATTGAACGCTACGTTTCCAACACCCTGAACGGCAATTGTTTTGCCTTCTAGAGAGTCAGTTCCGAATGCAGCCTTTGCTGCTGCCTTCATTCCTCTGTATACGCCATAAGCTGTAACTGGTGAAGGGTTGCCTGAAGAACCGAAGGCAGGTGAAATACCTGTTACATAATCTGTTTCCTCATGGATCAGATCCATATCAGCTACAGTAGTGCCTACGTCCTCTGCAGTAATATAGCGTCCATTTAATCCTTGGATGTAACGTCCGAAAGCACGGAACATCTCTTCGTTTTTGTCTTTGCGCGGATCGCCGATAATAACTGTTTTGCCGCCCCCAAGGTTTAAGCCTGCTGCAGCATTCTTATAAGTCATGCCGCGTGCAAGGCGCAAAGCATCCTCAATAGCTGCCTCTTCAGATTCATAAGTCCACATGCGTGTACCGCCAAGCGCAGGACCTAAAGTAGTGTCATGAATAGCAATAATGGCTTTTAAGCCTGATTGTTTGTCCTGGCAAAACACCACTTGTTCGTAATCGTAAGTTTCTAAGTATTTGAAGATTTCCATGTTCTATTTCCTCCCCGGATTATGAAAAAATTTATGTTCGTTTGATTAAACTTTTTTATTTAAATGCTGAATATCAGCGAATTACTTTGCTGAGCATATCGCTAATGCCAATGAATAAACCTTGCTTTCAGCCGAATCAGCCCTTGAAGTAAGAACGATTGGCGCTTTCGCCCCTGCGATAACGGCTCCTACTTTTGCTTTTGCAAAATAGACAAGTGATTTATATAAAGCATTCCCAACTTCTATAGTCGGCACCAATAAAATATCTGCCTGTCCGGCAACTTTGCTTTTGATTCCCTTATGTTCAGCTGCTTCAAAAGAAATAGCATTGTCCAGAGCCAGAGGACCATCGACTATACAATCTTTTATCTGCCCCCTTTGGTTCATAAGAGTTAATGCTGCAGCATCCAAAGTAGCCTGCATAGCAGGATTAACCGCCTCTACTGCAGCAATCGGAGCTGCAAGAGGATTTTCAATCCCTATGCTTCTTGCAATATGGACTGCATTTTTCAATATTTGTGCTTTTTGATTAAGATCAGGTGCAATATTCATAGCTGCATCCGTTACGATTGTAAACCGTTCAAAACCTGGGACCTCAAAAACAGCCACATGTGATAACACATTTCCTGTTCTTAAGCCAAATTCTTTATTTAAGACAGCTTTTAAAATGCCTGCCGTCGGGATATTCCCCTTCATCAGCACATTGGCCTTCTGTTCCTTCACAGCCCTTACAGACAATTCCGCTGCATGCGCAGCCGATTCTGTATGAACGATTTCAACTTTAGGGCTTTCTGCTGCTTCGCTATGCTTCTCGTTCAGAATTTTGCGGATTTTCCCTTCGTCCCCGAACAATAAAAAGCTTGCTAAGTTCAGCTTAATTGCTTCAGCAACTGCTTCGAGAACTTCTTCGTCTTCCGCTGCAGCTACAGCAACGGTTTTCTCACCATATTGGGTTGCTTTCGTTAGAAGCGAATCCAATGTCATCTGTTCAACCCCCTTACATGAAAAGCGCAGGCGTCTTAGGTTCAGGAAACTTAAAATGATCGACGCCATTTTCCTGATGTTCTTCCGTTTATTATACTTGCAAGAAGTGTGCCAACTTTAAAAACCGTGAAAACGCTTTATTCATCAAACTAAAGCGTGCAATTTATTGCACAATGTGAAATTTATTGCATGCCAGGTTTTGCAATTTCGTATTTCTCCAATTTATAGTATAGATTCCTGACTGAGAGTCCAAGCATTTTAGCTGTCTTAGTTTTATTTCCATCCAGCTTTTGAAGAGTTTGCCTGATCACCCTTGCCTCATACTGCTCAACCATTTGAGTTAATGATTTATTCTGAACTTCTTCACTTACTTCAATATTGGGTGACGGATTATTGGCACCCAGGTCGGGAATATGCCGTTCTTCTATTTGCGTTTCGTTGTAGTTCATAAAAATGATGGCTCTGCCCAGGATATTATCAAGTTCCCTCACATTCCCCGGCCAATTATAGGCCATCAGCTTATCAACAGCTTGTTCTGTCACACCTTCTACATTCCGCCCATATTCCTGGTTAATCTTTTGAATAAGTCTGCTGCACAGCAAAGGAATATCCTCCTTCCTGCGCCTTAAGGAAGGAATATGTATGGGCATTCTATTCAGCCTGTAGTATAAGTCTTCCCTAAAGGTCCCTTCTGCAATTCCTTTTTCTAAATTGACATTGGTCGCGGCTATAATCCGGACATCAATTGAAATAGGCTTGGTCCCTCCCACTCTTGTAATTTCATGTTCTTGAAGAACCCTGAGCAGCTTCGCCTGAGTGTTAGCTGTCAGCTCGCCAATTTCATCCAGAAAAATACTGCCTTTATCAGCTTCTTCAAATAAACCTCTTTTGCCGCCTCTTTTTGCACCCGAGAATGCCCCCTCTTCATAACCGAATAATTCACTTTCCAAAAGAGATTCTGATAAAGCGGCACAATTCACCCTGATAAACTTGTTATATTTTCGGTCGCTTGCATTGTGTATAGCGTGAGCGAAAAGCTCTTTACCTGTCCCGGACTCTCCTCTCAGCAATACTGTGGCAGGAGTTTTAGCTCCAAGTCTTGCCTGTTCAATTGCAATGGTCATCTCTTCAGATGTTCCAATGATATCCTCGAATGAATATTTCGCTTCCAGTGTGCGAATAATCTGTCTGGCCCGGTTTAATTCACGGTTCAGATTTTGAATTTCCGAAACGTCGTGAATAACACCAACACTCCCTTTTAATTTCCCATCAACAATAACAGGGGCAACGTTTACAATTACATCCTTTCTCTTTGGTCCGACCCTCATGGCCACACCTCTCATCGCTCTTCGCGTTTGAAGGACCTTCATATGAACGCTTTCACCTTCTGATATATCTGCTGTAGCAGGCTTTCCGATTACTTTTTCCTCCTCCAGACCTGTAAGCCTGGAGTAAGCCGGATTGATCAAAATCCCTTTCCCATTTTCATCAACAACGGAGATGGCTTCCTCACTTGATTGAATAATTGCCTGAAGCATCGTCTGTATGTCTTTCAAATTCGTTATTTCTTCCGCAAGTGAAACCACTTCTGTAATATCCTTAAAAACGGCAAAAGCACCCATTAATTCGTTATTTTCACCGAGCATAGGTATTCTTGTCGTAATAATTTTGAGACCATTAGCCAAAGTCATTTCCTGATTCGCTTCAATTCTCCTTGTTGACATAACTCTGGGAAGCATGCTGTCGGTAATGATTTCATTAATTTTCTTCCCTAGAGCATCTTTCCTATTTATTCCTGTCATTCTCTCCGCACTGCGATTAAAGACTATAATTTCAGTTTGGTTATTTATTACAATCATTCCGTCATCGGTCGAATTAAAAATCAAGTCATGCTTATATGTTTCATTTCTGAATTTCGAAATCAGCTCTTCCTTTTCCTCAAGTAATTTCGCGATTAAAAAAGCTACACTTCCAGGTATTAGAACTGTATTTTTGCTTCTGGCTTCCCTAATGTCAATGAACACTTGCTCCTGCCCGGTAACTTCAATAATGATGTCAATATCTTGTTCCATGAACTGTCGCCAATCAGCGCCGGTTGGGATGCCGCTTTCTTTGGCAAGCAGAAGTCCTTCGGCATCAGGGTCGATATCCACCATGGCTTTTACATCCAAAACTGCCGTTTCTTTTATTATTTTTAGGATGGCGGTACCGCCTTTTCCTGCACCGACAATCATCACTGTTTGCATAGTCATACCTGCTTTCATTGAAAATTCTTGCATATTTAATAAAAATTTCTGCAATATTCTTCATGTTTTATTTTAGCATAGCAGAAGCACTTGACAAATTTCTTTAATGATTTATGATTTCGGTAGGCAACTTGATTTGAAGGGAATTTTTTTATGATAAGACTAATTGCTTTATTAATTTTACTCCTGCCGGGCATATTGGCTGTGTATGGGATAAAATTAATGAGAGATATGGTCTTTGGCATCCTGCAAAGCCCATTTCCATATTTATGGCTTCAATTTGTGTCAGGTTTCCTTTTCTTGATTATAGGACTTGGCTTCATCGCAGGGTTTATTCTTTATCGTGACCGAAAAAGAAACAAAGTCCAGGATCGTTTTAAATCTAAATAAGTTAGTGGGGGATAATAGTGAAGCCGCTGCAGATATCACCGGAAACAGCACTAAAGCTCGCTGAAAAACTTAATCTTCCTCTTGAGCAACTCATGCACATGCCTCAGCATATCTTGATCCAAAAAATGATGGAGCTTGAGAAAGAAGAAAACAAATAAAGTAAAGGTTCAGTTTGAAATATTCAAACTGAACCTTTTTTTATCTCAGCTTTATTTCATGAGGAAAAATAAAAAACGCCCCAATAGGAGCGCAGCAAATTAAATAAAATTTTTTATAAGTCCTTACCCTTTCAAGAAGCCTTATGCTCGAGACGAAGTTTATCCGCAACCATGGCAATAAACTCGGAGTTAGTCGGCTTTGCTTTAGTCATGCTGACTGTATATCCGAAAAGAGAGGAAATCGAATCTATATTACCGCGGCTCCAGGCAACTTCAATCGCATGGCGGATCGCACGTTCAACCCGGCTTGCAGTCGTATTGAATTTTTTAGCAATATCAGGGTACAGCACTTTTGTAATGGAACCGAGAAGTTCGATATCATTATACACCATTGAAATCGCTTCACGAAGATATAAGTATCCTTTAATATGGGCAGGCACGCCAATTTCATGAATGATGCTGGTAATGCTGGCATCCAGGTTCTTTGGCTTCGCTTCTGCCTGGGGACGGTAAGATGGAACGGGTTTGCGGAGAAATGAGCTGGATTTTCCGCTGACCTGACGGATATGGCTTGCCAAATTGTCCATATCAAATGGTTTAAGAATAAAGTAAGATGCTCCCAAATCCACTGCCTTTTTGGTGACATCCTCCTGGCCGAATGCAGTAAGCATAATTACATTAGGCAGTGCATTCAAATTTAATTCTCTCATTTTCTCGAGTACAGCAAGTCCATCCAAGTGAGGCATGATGATATCCAGCACTAGAACATCAGGCTGTGTCTGCTCTAAAATGTCGAGGCAATCCTGTCCATTATGTGCAACACCCGAAACTTCCATATCCTCCTGGGAAGATATATATTCCTCTAAAAGCCCGACCAGTTCCCTATTATCATCCACAACACAAACTTTTATTTTCTTCACTTACTTTCCTCCTCGGCCCATTATGGTCTCTTTAATGAATGTTCATTTTGAACACGCTCTTTTTATGATATCTATGTTCTATTCTAAATGAGAAATTCGACAATGCAACAAAAATTCCTCTACTTTTTTGAAATTTTCTTAAAAAACCAGCGAAATCTCATTTTTTCTTTTGTTTTCTTCTGTTTTCGACCAGTTTCGCCATACTCTTTGCAATTCGTGTAAACTTGTCGAAAAATCTTTAATTATCGTCATTTTAACATAAAAAATCAAAAAGACGGGATTTCCCCGCCTTTTTTTTGATCCATTCCCCGTATTAGGATGCTTTTTCTTCTGCTTTTTCATATATATTGATGCCTGCTTCATTTAGCATCCATTCGATATGAACACCATATCCTGAAGTAGGGTCATTTACAAATACGTGTGTTACCGCTCCAATAATCCTTCCATCCTGAATGATCGGGCTTCCGCTCATCCCCTGGACAATGCCGCCTGTTTTATCGAGAAGCTTCTGATCCGTCACTTTTATGACCATTCCTTTTGTTGCCGGAAACTTTTGCGGAATCGTGCTGACAATTTCAATATCAAACAATTGTACTTCATCATTGTCCACTACAGTCAGTATTTGAGCAGCCCCCTCTTTTACCTGGTGGGATAGTGCTATTGGCATCGGTTTGTCAAAGATCCCATTTTTCATGTCCCGGTTTAATTCCCCAAAAATCCCGAAAGGACTGTTCCTGACAATATTCCCGATTATTTCTTTGTCTGAGGAAAATCGTGCAAGTTTTTCGCCTGGATTGCCATTGCTTCCTTTTTCAATGGAAGTAACAGTCGATCTTACAATTTGGCCGTCTTCAACAACAATGGGTTTTTTCGTATCCATATCGGAAATAACATGTCCGAGGGCTCCATACTTTTTCGATTCCGGGTGATAGAAAGTCATCGTCCCAATGCCTGCTGCTGAGTCACGTATATATAAACCAAGCTTATAGGTTTCTTCTCCGTTTTCTTTAAGAGGAGTCAGCTCCGTTTTCACCTTCCCGCTTTCACGGCTGACAATGATTTGGAGCGGGTTGCCGCTTTTGCCTGCTTCTTGAACAAAAGGAGCAACATCTGACATCTTTTCAATTTTCTTGCCATTGATTTCTGTAATGATATCTCCGATTTTAATCCCGGCCGTTTCGCCTGGCGAAGCTTTTCCTTCAGCCGTATTAACCTGATGGTGCCCCACTACTAACACACCTACTGTATTTAGTTTAACCCCGATTGATTGGCCTCCTGGAATTACTTTAAAATCTTTTAAGACATGAACATCAACCTTCTTTATCGGAAAACCTGCCAGTTCGAGAAGCATTTCATTTTTTCCATTCTCTTTTGCTGAAAGCGAAATCGAATGGTTATCTTCTTTAAGTGCAATACTTGTATTATCTATGGACAGCCCGGCTGACACTGCTTCTGCCTTTGCAAGATCAAGCTGCTGCCCTTCAAAAAGGGTAATATTTGCAGGTATTTGCAAATATTCCTGAACAGGCTTGGAAAAACCTAAAGCAATTAATGAAACAAGGAGAATTCCACCAATTATTTTGCGCAAAACATCATATGTCAAATTTTTCACTCTCCTCGCTTCTAGTCCATCCACGTCAAATGGCTACATCTTTAATTTTGCCTGCATCGATGGCATTTATAACTGCCAGTAACATAAAAAAAGCTATCCTGCTTTGGATAGCTTTTCAAGGTATTAGATATCGCTGCGCAGCTTAAGGGCACACACCGGATATTGGATCATAATTATTTCAGCTGTTTAGCCATATGCAGCAGCTCTTTTGCATGCTCTTTTGTCAAATCGGTAATTTCCACTCCAGAAATCATACGGCTGATTTCTTTTATCTTCTCTTCTTCATTCAGAGGCTTCACTGTAGTTTTGGTCCGCCCTTCATTCGTGTTTTTAGCAATAAATAAATGAGTATCTGCAATCGCTGCAACCTGTGGCAGGTGAGAGATGCAAAGCACCTGGGAATCCACGGAAACATGATGAATCTTTTCCGCTATGGCTTGAGCCACTCTTCCGCTCACGCCTGTGTCCACTTCATCGAAGATAATACTTGTAACACCCTGATGTTTTGAGAAGATACTCTTTAAGGCAAGCATGATTCGGGATAATTCCCCTCCCGATGCAATCTTGGACAGAGGCTTGAGCGGTTCTCCCGGATTGGTGGAAATATAGAATTCCGCTCTGTCAATGCCATTTTTCAGAAGAACTTCGGGATCAGAAAAGAACCTTACCTCAAAAACTGTTTTTTCCATGTATAATTCCTTAAGCTCTTTATGAATTAACTTTGTAAGCTTTAGGGCAGATTTTCTCCGCAGCTTGCTCAGCTCTTCCCCTTCAACCATAAGGTCTTTTTTCAGGGCAGCAACTTCTTTTTGCAGCTTATCAATATGGGTTTCTTTATTTTGCAGGGTTTCAATTTCTTCTTCTATTTTTGCTGCGTATTCCAGCACTTCATCTACCGTTTTTCCATATTTTCTTTTTAGCCCATTTATTTCATTCAGTCTGTTTTCGATTTCATTCAGCCTCTGCGGATCATATTCCATAAAGTCCATTTCATTGCGCAGGGAACTGGCCGCATCTTCAAGCAAATAGAAGCTGTTTGCCACATTTTCTGCTATTTCTTTATACGATGGGTCCAATTCCGCGGCATCATTCATATACCCCATAACCATCCCAATCCAATCGAGCCCTTTTTGCTCTCCTTGAAGAGCATTATAGCCAGACTGAACTGAATCAAAAATACGTTCAAAGTTGGATAGCTTTCTCTTTTCTTCAATCAGATCCTCATCTTCATTCAATTTCAGCTGTGCCGACTGGATTTCATCAAGCTGAAATTGGATTAAATCAAGCCGGTGTGCCATTTGCTGTTCATTCTCACTTAAATTCTTAAGCTTTTTCAAAGTGCTTTCATATAATCTGTAGATATCCTGATATTCAGAAAGGGAAGCAGAAATCTTCGTTCCTCCAAACTGATCGAGAAGAGGAAGATGCAAGGTTTCATTCATTAATTCCTGATGTTCGTGCTGACCGTGTATATCAATAAGTGAACTTCCAATTTCCCTCAAAGCAGAAATAGTGACCAGCTTTCCGTTCACTCTGCAAATGCTTTTTCCTGTCTTTGATATATCTCTGCGTAGAACAATCATCCCATCTTCAATCTCTATCCCAAATTCTGCAGCTCGTTTATAGCAAGGGTGCTTATGATCATCCAGGATAAAAAGCCCCTCTAACTCAGCCTTATCTTCACCATGCCGGACAAACTCTGCAGATCCCCTGCCTCCAGCCAGTAAGTGAATGGCATCAATAATAATGGATTTTCCTGCCCCTGTTTCACCAGTTAAAACAGTTAAGCCCTTTTCAAATGAGACAGAAAGGGCTTCGATTATAGCAAAATTTCGTATCGTTATTTCATTTAACAAGCTTATCACCTCATTAGAAAAAAGCAGAAGCGCTTTGCCACCACGGCACCTCGAGGAGGACAGACGCTCTGAAATTGAAAATTATCTACAGCATTTCAAGAAAACGGTTTGAAATGGCTTCTGTGTCTTCAGGGGTTTTACATATGATCAGGCATGTGTCATCCCCGCAGATTGTCCCCAAAATCTCTTCCCAGTCAAGGTTATCTATAAGTGCGCCTATAGCCATGGCATTGCCTGGAAGAGTCTTCATTACAAGGAGATGTCCTGCAGTATCCACTCTGACAAAGGCATCCATTAAATTTCTTTTAAGCTTTTGCAGCGGATTGAAACGCTGATCCGCTGGAAGACTGTATTTATATCTTCCGTCCATTAAAGGAACTTTTACCAGGTGAAGCTCTTTAATATCTCTTGAAACTGTCGCCTGGGTAACATTAAATCCTGCGTTTTTCAATTCATCCACCAGGTCATCCTGTGTTTCGATATCGTTATTGGTAATTATTTCGCGTATCTTAATATGTCTTTGCCCTTTATTCATTTTTTCACCTCTATAATCAGCCGCTTGACAGCAGGCAGAAAAAATTAATTTATAGTGTTTTGTACTATAATGTTAGCTGATTTTCTCAATAAAGTACAATTTTCCCGTATATATTTATTATAATTCGTCCTTACTCGACAAAGTCCTTTAAAAAAAGGAACAGGCATCAGCCTATTCCTCTTCTTTAACCTGCTTCGTTTTCAATTCGGCGTGGGCTTCTTTTACAATCTTATCAGTCTGAGCTTTAAGGAGATTTTCTCCTTCTTCTTTGCTGCCTGACCAATACAGATGGAGAAGAAACTCTATGTTGCCATCTCCGCCGGTAATCGGTGAATAAGAAACGTCTTTGACATCATAGCCAAGACCCAAAGCAAATTCAATAATTTTATCAAGGACGGCTTCGTGTATTTTAGGATCTCTGACAATTCCTTTTTTTCCAACCTGCTCCCGTCCGGCTTCAAATTGCGGTTTCACTAAAGCCACTGTGTCACTGCCAGGAACCAGCAGCGTTTTTAATACAGGCAATATAAGCTTTAGAGAGATGAACGAAACATCAATGGAAGCAAAATCAGGCATACCGGCCGAAAGGTCTGCTGGAGTTACATACCGGAAATTCGTCCTTTCCATGACAACAACCCGTTCATCCTGCCTTAATTTCCAGGCAAGCTGATTATATCCGACATCCAAAGCATAGGACATTTTGGCGCCATTCTGCAGAGCACAATCAGTGAAGCCGCCAGTTGAGGATCCAATGTCAAGGAGGATCTTGCCTTGGATTTCTAATTCAAAAACCTTCAGAGCTTTCTCAAGCTTTAAGCCTCCGCGGCTGACATAGGGCATAACCTTTCCCTTGATTGTCAGCGGAATATCTGCACTAACCTTCTCACCCGGCTTATCCAGCCTGCTTTCATTGCTGAACACCAAACCGGCCATAACGGCCCTTTTCGCTTTTTCTCTCGTTTCAGCAAGACCTCTTTCAACTAATAAAACGTCTAATCGTTCTTTCTTTGTTTTCATTTTTTAAGCCCTTTTTTGTTTTTTTCTAGCCATTTTTCCCATTCTTTGCACAACATCTTCTACAGTCATCCCGATTTCTTCCAATAGTTCATTTACACTGCCATGCTCAATAAATGTATCAGGTATTCCCATTCGGTCTATTTCGGAATGATGGAAGCCATGCTCATGTGCATATTCAAGTACTGCACTTCCAAAGCCCCCCTGCAGGACAGCTTCTTCTATAGTAAGAATAGGCATATTCGCTGCGAACAATTCATGCAGCATCTTTTCATCAAATGGCTTAATAAACCTTGCATTAATGACTTTAATGGAATGCCCTTGTTTTTCCAGGAGCTGAGCTGCCTTCAATGCCATTGGAATGGTTGTCCCAAAGGTTAAAATTGCTCCGTCGCTGCCATCGCGCAGAACTTCCCATGTTCCAATTGGAATAGCTTTAAGTTCTGTGTCCATCGGCACCCCGATGCCATTTCCGCGCGGGAACCGCATGGCGATTGGGCCATCGTTATATTCAATGGCTGTTTTCACCATATGCTGGCCTTCATTTTCATCCTTTGGCATCATCAAAACCATATTCGGCAAATGCCTTAAAAATGCGATATCGAATACACCCTGATGCGTTTCTCCATCTGCACCAACAAGTCCTGCCCGGTCGATTCCAATAAATACATTCAAGTTCTGGCGTGCAATATCGTGTACGACCTGATCATAAGCACGCTGCAGGAAAGTAGAATAAATCGCAAGGAACGGCTTCATGTTTTGCGTTGCCAGGCCAGCAGCTACTGTTGCTGCATGCTGTTCAGCAATACCCACATCATACATCCGATCCGGAAATTCACTTGCAAAACCTTCAAGCTTGGAACCAACAGGCATTGCTGGAGTGATTGCAACAATTCTTTCATCTTCTCTCGCAAGTTCCCTGACGGTTTCTGACACAAGCTTGCTCCATGCAGGAGGCGGCGCAGCTGCAGGTTTCACAAAGTCCCCTGTTTCCATTTTATAAGGGCCTGTACCGTGCCAAGTGCCGATCCTGTCGTTTTCTGCAGGGTGATAGCCTTTCCCTTTTTTCGTTATAACATGGAGAAGCACCGGACCTTCTGTTTTCTTGGCATACGCAAGGTTCTCAAATAAAGCTTCATAATTATGCCCATCGACAGGCCCCAAATAGGTAAAGCCTAATTCCTCGAAGAACATGCCTGAAACAAACAAATACTTTAGGCTGTCTTTCAGTCTTTCGGCAGTTGAGGCCAATTTGCCGCCGACTGCCGGAACCTTTTTTAATAAATATTCAAGTTCATCTTTAACCCAATTATATTTGCCTGCAGTCCTTAACCTTCCAAGAACATTGTGCAGGGCACCTACATTAGGAGCAATCGACATTTCATTATCATTTAATATGACAATCATATCTTTTTTTTCATGGCCGATATGATTTAAGGCTTCTAAAGCCATTCCGCCTGTTAAGGCACCATCCCCAATAACGGGAATGACATAATTGCTCTCTTTTTTCAAGTCTCTTGCAATGGCCATTCCCATCGCGGCAGATAAAGAAGTAGAGCTATGCCCTGTTTCCCATACATCATGCTCACTTTCAATCATTTTGGGAAAGCCGCAAAGACCTTTATATTGTCTAAGAGTATCGAATTGGCACGCACGGCCTGTAAGGATTTTGTGGACGTATGACTGATGTCCGACATCCCAGATAATTTTATCCTTCGGACTGTCAAAACATTTATGCAATGCAACAGTCAGCTCAACAACACCAAGATTAGGGCCAATATGTCCCCCTGTGCCTGATAGCTTTTCAATCAGGAAAGTACGGATATCCTGACTGAGACTTTCCAATTCTTTATTCGAGAGCCCTTTTAAAAAGGAAGGGTCTTTAATTGATAACAGATCCATACAGCGGACCACTCACTTTCGTTTCTTATTCGTCCGTTTTTTTACGTATATTTTGGCAATCATGTTTATAACAAATCCAAGCCTGTTTATTACGGCGTCCAGCCTGTCTAAAAGATAATATCTTAAGATTACCTTATTACAGGAGATTTTCCAAATGCTTTTCATTTTAAACAGTCTATCACTCCGGCCAGTCTTTCTTGAGAGAGACTCCAGGCAGCAATTCCTATCATACCAAAATATATACAATAAAGACCATCATTTTATTAAACAGCAAATGCCGCTGGTACAAATAGTACAGCGGCAAGACCAACGTTTCTTCATTCATTTTTGTACCCTGAACTTTGCGATTATGAGTATGTAATCAAGAAATTAGTGATCCCTGTTTGCAATTAGATCTGTTATTTCTTCGAGCAGCTCTGTTTGAAGGCCTGTTTCCTTCAGTTTCTCTTTTGCAGATCTGATATGGTATTCGAGCGCCTCTTTCGCGCCATTCATAGTAAGAAGAGCTGGATAGGTGCTTTTATTTTTTGATTCATCACTGCCAACAGGCTTCCCGATTATCTCTTCTGTCCCTTCAAGGTCGAGAATATCATCCCTGATTTGAAAAGCCAGTCCCAGATGATAGGCAAAATGGGATAGTGCCTGAATCGTCTCTTCATTGGCATTTGCCAAAATAGCACCTGAAACCACACTGCATTCCAGCAATTTGCCGGTCTTATGAACATGGATATACTCTAGGTCCTCTAAGTCCAGCTGTTTGCCCTCTCCTTTAATGTCTGCTGCCTGGCCTCCAACCATCCCTTCAGCACCTGCAGCTTTTGAAAGCACTTTAATTAAAGACAGCCTGGTTTCGGCGGAAGCAAATTCGGCCGGGGTTTCCGCAATGGTTTGGAAGCTGTATGTGAGCAAGGCATCGCCTGCCAGGATGGCAAAAGCTTCTCCATATACTTTATGGTTAGTCGGTTTACCTCTTCTTAAATCGTCATTATCCATACTTGGCAGGTCATCGTGAATGAGCGAATAGGTATGGATCATTTCGATTGCCGCCGCAGTCCATAATCCTTTTGCCGTATCTTCGCCAAAAGCAGCTAATGTGGCAAATAACAGCATCGGCCTGATCCGCTTTCCTCCCGCTTCAAGTGAATAATTCATCGCTTCCTTGATTTCAGGTGGAGCATTCAATTTATGTACATATTCCTTTAAATGAATTTCCAGTTTTCGCTTATGCAATTCAGAGAAAGAACTTAAGGATTGCTGCTGCAAGACTATTCCTCCTCCGGAATGGCGAAGTTCGTTTTTCGGCCATCTTCCGTCAGTATTTCCGTAAGCTGTGATTCCACATTTTTAAGCTTGTCATGGCATAATTTTGAAAGCTCCATGCCCTTTTTATAAATATTGATAGCCTCCTCAAGAGGAACATCGCCCTCTTCAAGCTTTTCCACAATCACTTCAAGTTCTTCCATCGCTTGCTCAAATGAAAGTTGCTTTTCATCCGCCATGCCATTCACTCCTCAATATCCGTTACCCGGCATTCAATAGTTCCATCAGATACCTTCAATTTTAACATATCATCCACTTTAACCTGAGACACAGTCTTTACCAGGGATTCCTTTTCTGTATAAGCAAGGCTATAGCCTCTATCCATGATTTTGAGAGGACTGAGCGCCTCAAGGGTTGAAATAACCCTCGCAAAATCCTTTTCCTTTGCAGCCAGGGTATTTGCCATTGTTTTGTTTAAAAGCTTATGCAGCCGATCATGTTTTTCTTTTGCCTGATCCTTCAGCTGACCGGGATGACTCCGAACCAGCCTTTTTTGCAGGATATCAGCCTGTTCCTGCTTTAAATCATGCAGCCTCTTTGATCCCCGCAGCAGCTGTTCGGTGACTTTGTCGAGCTGTTCCAGTTTTTGTTCATACAATTTTTGGGGGTATCTGAAAGCATAGGATTTCTGTACCCTTAGAAGCCGTTCATTTTGCAGTGCAATTTGTTCCTTCATCGCTCTTATCAGCCTTGATTGCCTGTTAAAAAGCCTTTCTGACAAATCATCAATATGCGGGACTGCCAATTCAGCAGCTCCCGTTGGGGTAGGAGCCCTTAAATCTGCAACAAAATCCGCTATTGTAAAATCTGTTTCATGGCCGACAGCTGAAATTACAGGTATTTCCGACTTAAATATGGCCCTTGCCACAGCTTCTTCATTAAAGGCCCAAAGCTCTTCAATGGAGCCTCCGCCCCTGCCGATAATTAAGACATCCGCTTCCCTGGAGGCATTTGCTTCCTTTATCGCTTTCACAATGGATGGAGCTGCCTGGTTACCCTGGACAAGCGCAGGGTATATAAGTATGTTCGCGATAGGATAGCGCCTTTTGAGCGTTGTCAAAATATCTCTGATTGCAGCACCTGTAGGGGATGTGATAACAGCAACTGTACGTGGATAACGAGGGATATTTTTTTTATGTGCAGACGAAAAGTATCCTTCTTTCTCCAGTTTCTCTTTAAGCTGCTCGTATGCCAGATAGAGCTCACCAACCCCGTCAGGCTGCATTTCCTGTACATACATTTGATATTGCCCGCTGGATTCATAAATGGAAATCGCTCCGCGAACTAATACTTTCATGCCGTTCTCCGGCCTGAATTTCATGGATCTCGCATTTCCTGCAAACATTACGGCTAAAATTCTGGCTTTCTCATCCTTCAAAGTGAAATACATGTGGCCGCTTGAGTGCTGTTTAAAGTTTGAGATTTCTCCCTTAACCAAAATATTTTGCAAATGAGGGTCGGCGTCAAATTTTCTTTTTATGTATTTGGTCAGTGCGTAAACTGTCAGATACTGCTGTTCCTTCATAACAATCTCCTTTATGCAGAAGTCAATTTGACACCTTCTGCAAAGCAATAACGCAAAAAAACTGCCCTTCCATTCAGCCTGCATGACAGGATTCCTAAGTACAGGATAATGGAAATGGACAGATTTTGCATCTATGGCGGTCATGAATTTTAGATTTTGCTTATAGAATACTTTGCTGCCTTTAATGTGTTATGCATTAACATGGTTATGGTCATCGGCCCCACTCCGCCCGGAACAGGAGTAATGTACCCTGCTATGTGCTTAACTGTCTCGAAATCAACATCACCGCAAAGCTTTCCTTCCGCATTTCGATTCATGCCCACATCAATCACGATTGCACCATGTTTAACATGGTCCTCCGTAATTAAATTGGCTTTACCTGCTGCTGCCACCAGAATGTCTGCCCGCTTTGTATATTCCTTTAGATTAGCTGTTTTCGAGTGACAGTAAGTAACAGTTGCATCTTTATTAAGAAACAGCTGTCCTGCAGGCTTACCTACGATGTTGCTTCTGCCAATAACCACTACATGCTTTCCGGCAATGTCTGCCCCGATGCTTTCGAGCATTTCAATGATCCCTGCAGGAGTACATGGGATATAGGCATCCTGAGCTGTCATCATTCTGCCGATATTTATGGGATGAAATCCATCCACATCTTTCTCAGGAGATATGGTCTCAATGATGGCTTTTTCATTAATATGGCTTGGGAGCGGCAGCTGAACGAGGATTCCATGAATTTCATCACTTTTGTTTAACTCAGTGATTCTTCTGATAAGCTCTTGTTCACTGACGCTTTCAGGAAGTTCAATAAGCATAGAATACATGCCCAGCTTATTGCAGGTTTTCTGCTTGTTGTTCACATAGGTTCTGGATGCCTGATTATCCCCCGTTAAAATAACAGCCAATCCCGGCGTGACTCCTTCCGCCTTCAGCTTTTGCACTTCAGCATCGATACGATCCTGTTTCTTTCTTGCAATTTCTTTTCCATCTATTAATTCTGCAGCCATTTGTATCCCCCTATCAGAAACTCGAAAGCGCCTTTGATAAGGACTGCCGGCTTGCTTGCATCTAGAAAGTGCCAGCATATCCAGTGTAAGTTTTTTAAAGTTTTTCTTTTACCTTTGATAAAACACCATTAATAAACTTGCTTGACTGATCATCGCCGTATAGTTTGGCAATCTCAATTGCTTCATCGAGCACCACATTGGCTGGCACTTCCTCTGTTAAATACAGCAGCTCAAAAACAGATAAGCGCAGAAGATTGCGGTCTACTGTGGCAAGCCTCTCCAGCGTCCATTTTTCAAGAAACCCTTTGATTTCATTATCAATTATTTCTTTATGCTCCAGCACACCTGATACAAGGTTGCTTAGATATTCATCGTTCTTTTCGCCCTCTAAAACATGTTCGATGGCGGTCTCTGGTTCTGTTCCGCTTACATCAATTTGAAATAAAGCCTGCAATGCTTTTTCTCTGGCTGTTCTTCTCTTCATCTTTATAAAACTCCTTTATGGCTAGCATAGTAATTTTCATTTTTGAGCATTTGCACGTCCAAAAATTGCATAAGAAGATAATAGCATAAGTAAGGAATCTTCGCACTACAACAAGAGCATTATGTTTGGTCAGAAACAAATGCAAGAAAACTTATAATATTAATTTCCCCTTTACAAACGCCTTTATAACGTTTTAGGGAGTGAATGATGAAGAGAATGAACCATAAGAAAAGCCAAAGACGGGTCTGATGTCTTTGGCTTGATGTGTAATGTTACATTTCCTGTTCGTATTCAACTTCATGCTTTTGGTTTTCAAACATAATTCCTACCACGTGAATGTTTACTTCCTGGGCGTCCAGGGCTGTCATATTCAACAGGGCCTGACGAATGTTGTCCTGGATTTTTTGGGCAACGCTTGGGATGGATACGCCGAATCTCATCAGACAATAAACATCGACTTTAATGCCTTCTTCTGTTAATTCAACTTTAACACCTTTGCCGTGGTTCTTTTTACCAAGCCGTTCCACCACTCCTGTAGCGAAGTTCCCGCGCATTTGCGCAACACCTTCTACTTCTGAAGCAGCAATGCCGGCAATAACCTCAATAACTTCCGGTGCAATTTCCACCTTGCCCAGGCCTGAATTTTCAGGGCTCATTTCGAGAATGTTATTTTCGTTCATTTTAGCACCTCCACAAGTTTTTAAGAATTCATTACATCATGCAATTCAAGAAATTTCGTATTAAACTGCCCTTCCACAAAATTTTCATGGCTTAAGAGTTTGAGATGGAACGGGATTGTTGTATGAACCCCTTCCACTACAAATTCACTTAATGCCCTTTTCATTCTGGAAATAGCTTCTTCTCTAGTATTGCCATAAGTGATCACTTTTGCAATCATTGAATCGTAATATGGAGGAATCATATAGCCCGGGTAGGCAGCAGAGTCGACTCGGACACCAAGCCCGCCAGGAGGCAGATACATATTAATCCTTCCTGCTGATGGCATAAAATTCTTCTCCGGGTTTTCCGCATTAATTCTGCATTCGATTGACCAGCCGTTAAATGTCACATCACTTTGTGTGAAGTTAAGCTTTTCTCCTGAAGCAACCTTAATTTGCTCCTTGATTAAATCGACCCCCGTTACCATCTCTGTAACAGGATGCTCCACCTGAATACGCGTGTTCATTTCCATGAAATAAAACTTGCGATTTTTATAATCGTATATAAATTCTATCGTGCCAGCGCCTGTATAATCAACCGCTTTTGCAGCTTTTACAGCAGCATTTCCCATCTCTTCGCGTGTTTCACCGTCAAGTGCAGGTGAAGGCGTTTCCTCAAGCAGCTTTTGCAGACGCCTTTGGATGGAACAATCCCTTTCCCCGAGATGGACGGTGTTCCCGTAATTGTCTGCAAGAACCTGGATCTCCACATGACGGAAGTCCTCGATATATTTTTCGATGTAAACGCCAGGATTCCCGAATGCTGTAAGTGCTTCCTGCTGTGTTATTGTAATTCCTTTAATAAGTTCCTGCTCATTGCGCGCTACGCGGATTCCTTTACCGCCTCCGCCCGCAGTCGCTTTAATAATGACCGGATATTCAATCTTTTCTGCCAGCTGGATAGCGTCTTCAGCATCCTTAATGATTCCATTAGAGCCCGGAACAATCGGAACTCCTGCTTCCTTCATCGTTTCCCTTGCAATATCCTTTGTGCCCATTTTGCTGATGGCTTCAGGTGTAGGTCCTACAAAAATAATATTGCATTCTCTGCACAGTTCGGCAAAGTCCGCATTCTCTGCAAGGAATCCATAACCTGGATGAATCGCATCACAGCCAGTAAGCTTGGCGACACTTATTATATTTGTAAAATTCAAATAGCTGTCCTTAGATGCTGTAGGACCAATGCAGTATGCCTCATCCGCAAGCTGAACATGGAGCGCTTCCCTGTCAGCTTCTGAAAAGACAGCAACAGATTCAATCCCCATTTCGCGGGCTGCCCTGATAATGCGGACAGCTATTTCTCCTCTGTTGGCAATCAAGAGTTTTTTTATCATTCTGTAACCGCTCCTTATTCAGGCTTTACTAAAAATAGTGGCTGGCCATATTCTACTAATTGGCCGTCCTTTACAAGCACTTCTACAATTTCACCATTAACTTCTGCTTCAATTTCATTAAATAATTTCATTGCTTCTACAATGCAGACAATGGAATCCTTCGTAACTTTTGAACCGGCTTTTACATATGCATCAGCATCAGGTGAGGATGACTGATAAAATGTCCCTACCATTGGTGAGACAATTTTATGTAAATCTTCCGCAGCTTCCGCCTTTGGTTCAGGAGCAGCTGCTGGCGCTTCTGCTTTTGGCTCTTCCACTTTCACAGCAGCTGGCTGGACCGGCTGTGGAGCAGGCGCTGACACTTGGGCAGCTGCAGGCTGAACTTGCTGTACAACAGCGGCTTCATTGCCTTTTTTCTTCATTTCAATTTTAGAACCTTCATGCTCATATACAAATTCATCAATATTTGACTGATCTACCAATTTAATCAGTTCACGGATTTCTTGTACTTTTAACATTTTTGCACCCCTTGTTTTCTCATTGCATGTTAATTCCCTTAATCCGTATGCTGATTTTGCTGAAAGATTTAGAAACATACGGCTGGAATGTCCTGCATGGTTTGAATTATGACTAGATACTAATATCATACGATAAGACCTTATAAAACTTCAACATTCTATTATGTACTGGATAATAATTTCTCTATCCGTTCTATGTTCCATTTTAATATTTTTCTAAATGTTTGTGAAATGTTTCATTGGATTTAACCGAATTTCATTCAAAATCACTTCACATTCAGGGCTTTTATACCATTTCTTTATACAATAGTTACCAAACTGTCAATAAATAGAATAGGGAAGCCCGCAAAATTTTGCAGGCTCCCGCTACAATTTTATTTTTCAACCTGAAATTCAACAGCCACTGCCTCAAGTTTTCCAATTTCGTTTCTTACTTCCTGGATGATATTGTTTGCAGCTGAAGCTGAGTGATCTTTTGCTTTAACAGTAATTTGAACCTTCTTGCCATCCGCACGGACAAGCACATCTTCATAATCCATCGCTCTGATTAATGTTTCAAGCATCGCTTCCTTTTGCGCAATTTCATTTAATTCATCAATTTGATCTTTTGCCTTCATTCTTTCTTCGGCAGGAAGGTCAGTTTGACCAAGGACCTCCTGCAGGTCTTCCTTCATGCGGCTGCGCTCGTCATCAAGCTGAAGACGGAGATTTTCAAACATTTCATCACTGGCAGTGTTTGTAATGATCGCTTTGCCGTCTTCACTCTCAACTGAGTCCATTTCACCCTGAGCCTTTTCTTCCATTCCAGCAAGGTCACTGCCTTTTTGTTCCGGTGATGTTACATAATAAACCGATAATACAACCACCAAACTCAGCATTGTTAATAGCCAGACCGTTTGTTTCTTTAAAAGCATCTATTATTCCCCCTTAGTTTTTTTAGGCATTACGGATACTCTATGACTTGGAACATCCAGAGCTCTGGTTACTGCCTCAATAATCCACTTTTTCACTTGTATATTTTCAGCCCCTTTTGCCACAACCAGCACTCCCCTTATTTCAGGTTTCTTGGTTTCTATGACAATGGGAACCTCTTTTTCTCCATTTCGGACAATCACAAGCTGTTCCTCCTGTGACTGATCCTCAACCTTCCTTTTGCCGCCTTCCCGATCTGTTTCATCAGTTTTCTGAGTTTGCGTTGTTTTGTTTTTTTCAAGGACTTTCTTCTCTGTGGCATCGACATTCACCACAACAGTGGCATCTTCCACCCCTACGATTGCATCAAGCGCCTCTTTAATTTGGGCTTCATATGCCTTTTCATAATTGGCGATGGTGTCATTTCCCCCGGATTTCTGCTGGCCGAAGACTGGCACTTCTTCCTCCTGCTTCACTTCTTCCCCATTTTTAAAAACGGGCAAATCACCGGTAGAACCATCTTCTTGAAACAGCGTATTGCTGATCAGCATGATCGCTGCTCCAAATAGGAGAACAAGCAGCAAATAGTGGAATTTTCCGGGCTTCTTATCAGACTGTCCATCCTTGGAAATTATCTTCTTTAACCATGTGAAAGGACCTTTTTCATTATCCATCCCTATCCATATTCCCCCCTTCTACCAGAACTTCGATTGAGTTTGCGTCTACATTCCATTTTTGTGCGAGAAGAGAAGCAATTCTTTCTGCATCTTCATGTTCGGGCCCGCTGGATGGAAGAGGTTTCCCGGCATTGATTTCCACTGTTTTAACCACTTCTACAGCTTCAGCTTCTGCATCTTCTGCTTTGAGTTGGATCATGACCTTTTGCAGGTTATCCGGGAAGGCTTGATCACTGCTTTCATCTACTAAAATATCAATGTTAGCAATTTCCAGACCGTACTGTTCCATCAACTCCTCTTCTGCGTCCTGTTTCATGTGGACAGCCATTTGTTCTAAAATATATGCATCACTTGAGGCTTGTATTTCTTTTTTCTTCATTTCTATTAAATTTTCCATATTTTTTTCTCCGGATGCCTCAAAAACCGGCACGGAAACAAGAGCTTCTTCAAAATCACTTGATATAATTCTCAAAATCGGAGTAAGAATAATCGCTATTAATAGCAGCCCTGTCACCATTTTTGTATATTTCTGAAGCTTGGAGCTGGGGAGGAGCATATCTATGACAGTGGCAAGCAGAACAAATAATATGATGTTGGTTACCCACTCTTTTATGAAATCCACTTCATTCCCTCCCTACCTGACCATCATGGTCAAATTGCCGGCCGCTATAATAACCGTAATGCTAAGGAAAAACATCAGGGAAACAATGGCCAGAGCTGCAAAAACATAGATGATGCTCTTGCTGATTATATCCAGGCAGGATATGATCGGCCCTCCTCCCAACGGCTGCAAAATCGCTGCCGCAAATTTATATATAAACGCAATCATTAAAATTTTGATTGCAGGAAAAGCTGCAATAATAAGGAGAATGGCTACTCCTGCTATCCCGACAGTATTTTTCAAAAGCACCGATGCGCTGATTACGGTATCTGTTGCATCTGTAAACATCCTTCCAATGACCGGAATAAAATTCCCCGTAATAAATTTTGCTGTACGGATGGTAATTCCATCGGTAACCGCTGCAGATGCTCCCTGAACTGATATAACTCCGAGAAAGACCGTCAGGAACATCCCAAGAAGTCCAATGCTCCAATTCCGGAGCAGATTGGCAAGCTGAGTTACCTTATAGTGTTCTGACAATGTGCTGACAATGCTTAACAGGGCTGATAAAAATAGAAGCGGAAGAATGACATACTGGATAAATAACCCGCTGACATTCATCAAGAACAGTATCACCGGGTGGAAAAATGCTGCAGATACCAACCCCCCCGAAGAAGCAATCAGCGCAAGCAGCAGAGGTATGAGAGCCATTATGAATGACACCATGGTTGAAATGGTTTCTTCCGTGTAAGTGATCGCTACATGGAAGCTATTCAGCGCGATAATAATCAACACCATGAAGACGATTGAATAGGCGGCTTTACTGACAGTGCTTTTTTCAAATGAATTCTGCAGCGACTGCAGGAACATGCTGAATACCGTCAGCAATATCAGAGTTCCAAGCAGTTTCCCGTTGACTATAAACTCATGGAATACAAACTTCATCGCGCCGCCAGCCCACTCTTTTAGTGAAAATTCCTTTTCTCCCTTTATGAATTCATAGAGACTCCCCTTTTGGCTCTCGGGCAAAAAACCTCCATACTCTGTTGTGATATCTTCCCAAAATCCCTTTAATTCATTAAGATCTAACTTATCCACCTGGGATTCAATTAAATCCTGCGGGGATATCGTTTCTTCTGCTTCGCCGGTCTTAGGTGAGGCTTGTACAATTGGTGCCAGGAAAAAGAATAGAAATAAACTGAACCCTAAAATTTTCTGCATCCTCTGCTTCATTTTTTCACCTCTTTTAAAGGACCCTCTCTAATTCCAGCAATATGTGCTTGTCCAGTCCGGCTGCTGTAATTTTCAGGAGACAGACGGCTAGCTCGGAATCATGCGAATAATGGTTTCGATTAATACAGTAAGGATTGGAATGGCCATGGCAAGGATAAGAATTTTCCCGCCCATTTCGATTTTTGCTGCAATGGCTCCCTGTCCTGCATCTTTGGTAATTTGTGCAGCAAATTCAGCTATATAAGCTATTCCGATTATCTTTAAAATGGTTTCTACATAGACGATATTCACCTTTGCATTGACGGCAATCTTTTCAATCATATGGATAATGGCATATATTTGGTCGACCAGAAAGAGAAAGATGGCACAGCCGACAAAAACAATCAGCAAAAAGGCAAAATTAGGCTTTTGCTCCTTAACAATCAGCGCAAGGAACGTGGCAACAAGCGAAAATCCGACTATCTGGAGAATTTCAATGGCTGAGCCCCCCTTTTATCCCTGAAACAAGAAGACTGATTTAATTTTTTGGAAAAGGTTATCTACAATGGAAGCAACCATAAATAAGATATAAATAAATCCGAAAAGTGTTACCCATTGGGCGTATTCTTTTTTGCCCACCTGATCCAGAATAGTATGCAAAAAGGCTACAACAATTCCCACACCCGCAATCTTGAATATGATATCTACCTCTAAGCCCATCTTTTCTCCCCCTAAGCTCTGATCAGCGTCCGGCAAATCAAGCCGGCATTTCCTACATTAGTAAAATGATTAAGAGCAATCCGGATAAAAACCCCAGACTTTTGACCATTCTCTCGTATTTCACTTGTCTGTCATGTGCATCAGCTTCTTCACGTTCCAGGTGGGTGAGGGTCAGCATGATCTGCTTTTGCTGAGAAAGACGGTCATGTCTTCCAAGTGTTTCGCCAAATTGCTTCATGATCTCGAATTCCCCTTGTTTAAAGGCGGTCATTTTCCATATTTCCGTCAAGCTTTCTTCCCAGGCGTCCTTTACTGTCGTCTCGGAATCAGTCAGTTTTTTTGCAAAGGATTCAAAGAACCAGGATAAAGGCTTGGAAAGCTGGGCAGAAAGCCGTCTGGCTGCTTCATGAAGAGGTGTATGGCCATACATAATTTCAGCCTCCAAGGACTGCAGTGCCGATTTAAGCTGACGAAGCTGGCGCGGCCGTTCGGTCAGGTGCCTTGAAGCTTCAAACCCTGTCCATGTTGTTGCAATGATGATCAAAACAGCTCCAATAAGCTTCATCATTTACATCACGCCCGCTTGTTGCTGATATCCTGCACCGTCTGTGTTTCGTATGCAGTCAATGCTGCCAGGCCCATCTTTTCTGCTCAATTCAATAAATCGCTGAAAAACGCCCATTTCAAGTACGGCCTGTAAAGTCGGGCGCCTCTTAATTTCCTCCAGGGAATTTCCATGTGTAGTCATAATCAGCTTTATTCCGGCATTTACTGCCTCCATTATGGCGTCTGCATCTTCATGCCTGCCAATTTCATCGACAACGAGAACCTCGGGGCTCATGGAACGAATCATCATCATCATGCCCTCAGCTTTGGGACAGGCATCCAGGACATCAATTCTGTTTCCAAAAGTCATCTGCGGGATCCCATTCACACATCCTGCGATTTCGGAGCGTTCATCCACAATCCCAACCTTACTCGCAGGAAGGCCACTGCCTGGATCACCAGATGAAATGATTCTTGCAATATCGCGGAGCAATGTGGTTTTACCAGTCTGCGGCGGTCCAATAATCATCGTATGCAGCCAGCCATCCCTGTAAATCCTCGGAATCAGCGTTTGGGCAATCCCAACTTTCTCTCTGGCAATTCTAATGTTAAAAGAGGAAATATCCCTGATCGCCTTAACCTTGCCTTGCTCAAGAATGACCTTTCCGGCAAGTCCAACCCGATGGCCGCCCTCAATCGTGATATAACCTCTTTTTAGCTCTTCCTCGAGTGTGTAAATCGAGAAATGACTAATTTTATTCAATAAATGCACGGCATCCTCTGAATCAACTATATAAGGGAGAAAATGCGGTACTCCCCTTGCTGTCAGCTCAATAGGCCTCGAAATGCGTACCCTGATTTCCTCCAGATCCTTTAAGATTTTCGGAGGGATTCTCTGTAATTGTTCGGCAATTTTTTTCGGCAAAAAGGCTATAATCGTTTCCAAGTCTGCTCCTCCATTTCCCAATCTGATTTCGGACTAGCTTCTCATTATTTAAAATGTATGCCTGCGGCAAAACAATATGACATAGATTTGAAAGCTTCACATTTAATTAGTACAAGCTTTTGCCTGAGTAAAAAAATATCTTTCTTCAAAAAATAATTCAAAAAGAACATAGAGAAAGGCCGGTGCCATTTATGAAAGCAAAATGCATTTACATTATTGTTATTTTTCACCTGATCGTTCTTGGTTTCTTACCTGCAGAAGGAATAGCTCATCAGAGAAATACAAACGGACCGCAAAATGTCATTCTGATGATTGGCGATGGAATGGGAATTGGCCAGATTGAGATTGCAAGAAAACTGCAATATGGAAAGGACGGGCGGCTGTTCCTGGAATCTCTGCCTCACACCGCATTGGTGCATACCGAATCTGCCAATAATTTTGTGACAGATTCAGCTGCCGGCGGTACGGCACTTGCAATTGGAAAAAAAACAAATAATGAGATGATCGGAGTTACGCCGGATGGGAAGGAAGCAGATAGTATCCTTGATTTATTCAAGAAAAACGATAAAAAAGCAGGGGTGATATCCACCAATACAGTTACAGATGCAACACCCGCTGCCTTTACAGCAAGTGTTGCCAACAGATGGTCCGGACAGGAGGAAATTGCACGCCAGCAGCTAAAATCCGGAGTGGATGTGCTGATGGGAGGCGGCAGATCATACTTCAAACCGGAAAAGCAAAGCGGGAGAGATTTAATAAAAGAGGCTAAGCAATATGGATATACTTATGCCCGGAATCGGGATGAATTGCTGAATGCCAAAGCCTCAAAGCTGCTCGGCTTGTTTAATGACGGATATATGAGCTTTAAACTGGACCGGCCTTTACTGAACAGCAAAGAACCCAGCTTAAAAGAAATGACTGAAAAAGCGATCGATGTACTCGCAAAAGGAGAACAGGGATTTTTCCTCATGGCGGAAGGGGCAAGAATTGATCATGCTTCGCACGCAGGTGATATTACAAGCATCTGGAAAGAAACCATTGAATTTGATGAAGCTGTCAAATATGCAGTTGAATGGGCAAAAAAGGACAAAGAAACACTTGTTTTGGTGGTAGCAGATCATGAGACTATGGGAATATCAGCATCAGAGCCGCTGGAGATACAGCATTTAAAGGAAATCAAGGCGACACCGCAGTATATGGTCAGCCAATTGGCAAGAGATGAAGATAGGGGCATTTATCGATCTGAAAGTGTGAAGGGTGTTTTAAAAAAGTATGCGAATATTGATTTAACTCAGCAGGAGATTGAAGCGTTTAATGGAAAGCTAATGAACACAGACAGCAAGGTTTATCCTCAATATTTAGCAGCATGGGAAATAGGAAGCCTGATTGCTGAGAAATATCATGGGGGAATTTTAACGGATACAGTAAGATCTCTAAGCTCAACCGGCGGTCATACAGGCAATATGATTCCTTTATTTGCTTATGGCAATGGGAGTGAAACTTTTACAGGAGTGCTGGAGAATACGGATATACCGAAAAAAATTGCCGGACTGATGAATTATAGCTGGCATTAATATTATGAGCATTTTCTCTCTTTCTCCCGCGTAATTCTAGAAAGATACATTCATAAAAGCGGGGTGAGAAAGTTATGTATTATTATCAGCCATTCGTCCGCAATACTGTGCAGGCTGGAAGCCATGAAAGATCCAAGCCAAATACTTTAAGGGTTTCAGGTGAAGGAAAGATAGCTGTACAGCCAGATGAGGCTAATATAAAGCTGGGTGTTTTAACAGAAGACCAGGAGCTTCAGAAGGCACAGGAGCAGAATGCTGCTGCCATTTCAAATGTCAAAAAGGCTCTTAATGCAATTGGAATAACAGATAAACAAATTCAAACGGCAGATTTCTCCATTTTTCCGCAGTATGATTTTGTGGATGGCAAGCAAATTTTCCGCGGGTACAAGGTTGAGCATATACTGAACATTACGGCCGATGAGATTGAAAATACAGGACTTGTAGTGGATACAGCAGTAGACAGCGGCGCAAATACGGTAAGAGGAATTACGTTTGAAACAGAAAACCAGCAGGAATTGTATCAGCAGGCACTAAGCATGGCCATAATGGATGCTTATAGAAAGGCAGAAACAATCGCTTCTTCACTAAGAGTCCAATTAATCAGTACTCCAGTATCCGTTTCAGAAGGTAATTCAGGCATGGTGCAGCCTGTCTCTTTTCAATCCTCCGCTTTTGTTAAAAGTGCCGCCAGCACACCTATCCAGCCGGGAACAATAGAAATCAAAAGCTACATCACGGCAGATTTCATTTTCTACAGCTAGGAAATCTTCGGCTTATAATCGCAGTGAAGAAGCAAATACTAATAAGGCGGCACTGAGCAATTTTATAGAAAAGAGGTTATTGGATGAATGAAAATTTAGATGAATTTTTAAAAAACCAGAAAAAAGGCGACAGGGCTTATCTGGGCGGAACCCGCGATAACAGAACTGCTCCCACATCTGATACTGATTATAATAATCGCAATGACACTGACATATCCCCCGGCGCAGAAGGCAGGAAATATAAAGGATAAAAAAAAATCCCGATTTCTCGGGATTTTTTTTAAAACTAAGCACGCGATACGTATGAACCATCAGTTGTATTGATGATTAGTTTATCCCCTTCGTTAACAAAGAAAGGAACTTGCACAATCAGGCCGGTTTCAACTGTTGCAGGCTTTGTTCCGCCGGATGCAGTATCCCCTTTAATGCCTGGTTCTGTTTCTGTTACTGTAAGCTCAACAGAGTTAGGAAGCTCGATTCCAAGAGACTCTCCATGATAAAGCATAATAGCAACTTCCATGTTTTCTTTTAAAAACTTTAATTCATACTCAATTGCTGATGCAGGCAGCTCGATTTGCTCATAAGACTCATTGTCCATGAAAACATGCTGATCTCCATTTGCATAAAGGTACTGCATTTTACGGTTATCGATCTGAGCTTTCCCTACTTTTTCACCTGCACGGAAGGTTTTTTCCTGAATCGCGCCTGTGCGAAGGTTGCGTAATTTGGAACGTACAAAAGCCGCTCCTTTTCCTGGTTTTACGTGCTGGAAATCCATTACACGCCAAATTCCGTTATCAACTTCAATCGTCAATCCCGTACGAAAATCATTTACTGAAATCATAAGTTTGTCCTCCTAATGTGTACAATTAAAGAATAATCAATTCTTTAGTAGAATGAGTAAGCGTTTCATTATGATCATTCGTTATGACTGTATCATCCTCAATGCGGACACCGCCAAGTCCCGGTATGTAAATGCCAGGCTCCACCGTTACAATCATTCCGGGTTCAAGGATAACATCAGACTTAAATGATAATGCAGGACCTTCATGCACTTCAAGGCCGATCCCGTGTCCGGTAGAATGGCCAAAATATTCGCCATAGCCTTTACCAGCAATATAATCACGAGTTAAGGCATCTGCTTCTTTGCCGCTCATTCCAGGTTTGATACCTTCCATTCCCCGCTCCTGGGCTTCCTGCACAATGGTATAGATTTCTTTCAGTTTATCTTCCGGTTCTCCAACAGCAACTGTACGGGTAATATCTGAAACATACCCCTTATAATAAGCGCCGAAGTCCAAAGTGACAAAATCGCCTTTTGCAATAACTTTATCACTGGCAACTCCATGCGGAAGAGCAGAACGGTACCCGGATGCTACGATAATGTCAAACGATGATGAATCTGCACCCGCTTTTCTCATAAAGAATTCTAATTCATTCGAAACTTCCAGTTCCGTAATACCTGGCCGAATGACATCAAGAATATGTTTAAACGCAGCATCTGCAATGTCTGCCGCCACCTTTATTATCTTAATCTCTGAATCGGTCTTTATCAAGCGTAACTTTTCAATAGTGTCAGAAACAGGGACAAGCTCGGCATTAACAGCTTTTTCATAGGCTTTATAGGATGAAAAGGTTACATGATTCTCTTCAAAACCAAGCTTTTTAATCCCAAGCTGTTCTGCCTGTTTGGCGATTTCTTCCGGAATGGCACCAGTATGCTTTACAATTTCATACCCTTCACATTGTTTAGCAGCCTGTTCCGTGTAGCGGAAATCGGTTATAAAGAGCGCGTTATCCGCACTGATTAGAACCACGCCCGATGAACCGGTAAAACCAGTCATATAACGGCGATTGTAATTGCTGGTAATCAGCATCCCATCTATACCTGACTCTGTAAAGCGTGCACGTAATTTTTGTATTTTCTCCATTTTATCCTCTCCCCTTGACAAAATCCATTAATGCATAAAATGCCAGATCATACCCTTTAAATCCAAGGCCGACTATCTGGCCCATTGCAGCGGGTGCAATGACAGAAATATGCCTGAATTCTTCCCTGGCATGAACATTTGAAATATGTACTTCGATCACAGGAACCTGGATTCCTGCAACAGCATCCCTTATTGCGTAACTATAATGAGTAAATGCCCCGGGATTGAAAATTATACCCTGTGTGCCATCTTCATTGGCAAGGTGAAGCCTGTCAATGAGTTCACCTTCGTGATTTGACTGAAAACAGATTACTTCTGTCTCATATGAAGCACCCAATGCTTTCATATTTTGCTCCAGCTGACCCAGTGTTTCTTTTCCATAAACACCTGGTTCCCTTTTGCCGAGCAGGTTTAAATTCGGCCCATTTAACAGGAGTATTTTCCCCATATTCAACCCCCTTTTTTAACAATTGCTTACAGGCTTCTCCTTCAATTTAACATCCAGATGAAAGCACTGAAAAAGAATGTCCACTTAAGAACATTCTATCATAAAGCAAAATTTCATACAGTTCTGATGTATAGCGCTATTCGTATTATTTTTCATTATTCCCGTGCTATAACCGTTCTTCATTTTGCTTTAATCTGCAAATACAAAGTCTGACTCTTAGCCATTAGATTAAATCCGGATCTGTGCGGGCCTTTTTTTCATCTTCGGTTTTGCCTCTGAGTTCTTGAGCTTCATATGAAATGGAATATCCTACGAATACGCCAAATAAAATATAGAAACAAAGTGATGTAATAATTGTATTTCTCTCAAGATCCCAAAACGGGCTGATTCCAGGGAAGATTGGATTGAGAACAAAAAACACCAGTAAAAAAAGGGCAACTCCATAGCCAGCCCCCACGAAAATACTTTGGAATTTCCGCAGCGCCGCATAATAGATAAGGGCAGCAATAATAGATACTCCCCCGATCAGGAAAATTGAAATCAGTGTTCCAAGCCATCCCTCTTTCCAGGCTCCAATCGTCCAGGGCTCGAGAATGACATTAGGGCGAATTTCCGTGAAATTAAACACATAAGCAAGATAGGCCAGACCGCTCCAAAGAATGCCTCCAACCAGTCCGGTAATGACCACCATTGTCATAAAAGACATCGGTTTTTCCCTTTGATCCTGTTCCAAGCGCTCTTTTTCTTCTGCCACTTTGCGCCACCTCCTTTTTCTATTATGTCCACACACAATTATTCCATTGCATCCAATTTTAAATAAAAGCGGCCGGGATAATTTCTGCTGCAAAAACTGTTCATAATTTTAATATATTTTCCTGTTATATAGAGGTTTTATGAGATTTTAAGTCGAATAAAATAATTAAGGATGAAGCTCTTTAATTTTGTGCTTTTCCGGCTATGCGAGTTCCGGAACTGGGGTGCACAGCATAAATTTAAGTATAAGCATTTTTCTCGATACTATGGAAAACCTTACTAAAGACTTATCAAAAGTTAATGTTCTTCTGTTTAAATTGTAAAGAAATAGGAAAATAAAAAAATGAAGACAGCTTTCATAATTATTTCGATAAACTTTAGCTTATAGAGTTTAAAAGCTTATAAAATTGCTCATCATGCTTTTAGGGAGGTGGCTTTCTTGAAAAAACCATTTGCATTTTATATTGTCTCCGGTCTTATAATTCTAGCTGTTATCGGAGTTGCCGTCAGCCTGATCTCAAATCCTGCCGGTTTTTTGCAGAGAATAGCTGTCATTGTCATCATTGGAGCTGTTGTATACTTTCTTTTTCAGCGCTTTAACAGGTCTAATCCCTCAAAGCGAGAGCAGCGAGCTTTTATAAAAGCAGCCAAAAAATCAAAAAGACGCTTTAATAATAAAGAATCTGGCACTGCTAATGGAAGAAAAGGATCTGTCGGTTCCATAACTTCTATAAAAAAGTCCAAAAAAAAGTCTTCTCCACATTTGACAGTCATAGAAGGCAAAAAAGGCAAAAAGAAAAATCGAGCCTCCCTTTAATCCAGGCTCGATTTTTTAGTTGAGATTTCTAATTAATAGCTCCATGAGGTAAAAAACTGCTCCGCACATTGCCTGCCATGCTCCAGAAGATCTTTTTTCTTCTGCTCGGTTATATTGAATTCCGCAGTCAGTACACCGTCGGTCGGAATGAAAATAATATTTTGTGCATGTTTTCTCGAGATGTATCTTGCATCATGCGCGTCCTTCATCGTTTCAAAAAGCGCCGCATACATTTGTATGGCGTTATCGATTTTTTTCGGGGGCCGTTCGCTTAAGTTATGACTTAACTTTATCCCGAGCACCGGCCTGGTCTTTTTCACATTTTCCTTATCAAAAAGCCACATCGGGAAATTGCTTAAAACCCCGCCATCCACGATGACACTTGTGCTGCTAAAGCCATTTAGCTTGACCGGCTCAAAAAAATACGGGAGGCTGCAGCTCATCCTGATCGCTTTTGCTACCGGAAATGAAACTGGATCAATACCATAATGCACAAGATCATCCGGAAGTACCATCAATCTTCCATTTGTCAGGTCTGACGCAATGACTCTCAGCGATTGCGGCGGCAGATCTGAAAATGTCCTGATTCCCCTATCGCCAAGTTTCTGAGCCATCCAGCTTTCAAGCTCAGATCCTTTATATAATCCCAGATGCCAATATAGATTAAGCCATTTTCCGACTGCAAAGGGGATAAATGTTTTTCTTTCATCAAGAAGCTTTTTGACTTCAAATTCATCGACGAGCCGATATATTTCCTCACTTGTATAATTAGCAGCTATTAATGCAGCCACAATGGATCCTGCACTAGTACCAGCAACCCGCTTGAAGCGAAATCCCCTTTTATGAACTGCTTCATATGCGCCGATTAAGGCAAATCCTTTGATGCCTCCTCCTGAAAAAACACCATCTATATACATGTAAGCCACTCCTGTCGATGTACTTGCTCATAGAGGAACCTTTACTTATACATCTTTAATCAGGAGCTTTTTAAAATAGTACGGCTGACAAGCAAAATTTCATAATTAAGTAAAATATTGCACTTCTGCCTCTGGAAAATAAGAATGGATATACTCCCTGATTGTATGTTCCAGATCCTTTGCTTCATCTGTCGGATAAACATACTTGCCTATACCATATCTTCCCCACTTATATTTTCGCTTTTCTTCATCCATTTCAAGCTTTGTTTTTGGGTAGCGTTTTTCAATTACTTTTTTTGCCGGTTTCGTAAATCTATGCTGGATTAATTCAAAAGTTAAGCCATTCAGATTGATGCCATCGAGTGAACTGCTTAACCTTTGAAACAGTTCATGGTAGCCTTCACGCCAATCATCGTGCATATAAATGGGTGCTACGATAAAGCCAAGCGGATAGCCTGCATTGGCTACTTTTCGGGCAGCTTCAAGCCGGTCATCAAATGAGGAAGTACCCGGCTCAAAGTTTTTTATTACATAGCGGGAATTGACACTAAATCGGAACCGGGTTTTCCCATTATGTTTCGCATCCAGCAAATGATCGACATGATGGTACTTGGTGACAAACCGAAGCTGGCCGTATTCAGTCTGACCGATAAATTCAATCGTTTTCTTCAGTGAATGTGTCAGGTGGTCAATCCCTACTATATCGGAAGTACACGCAGCTTCAAAGCGTGTCAGCTCCGGCTTGCGCTCTTCCATATATTTAGTGGCCTGATCAAAAATTTCTTCAAGGTTTACATACGTCCGGATATACGGCTTGCTGCCAAGGGTGGTTTGCAAATAGCAATAATGACAGTGACCCATGCAGCCAGTAGCAAGGGGGATGGCGTATTCTGCAGAAGGCTTGGATGTATCAAATTTCAGAGTCCGTCTGATCCCTACTACTAAAGTGGATTTAGAATTGCGGTATTTCTGCAATTCATTATCGCCAGGAATATTCCTCACCTGATTATGTGAAGTTGTTTCCCTGATTTCTATATTCATTTTCTCAAATTTTTCCTTTAGCTCTCTTCCTAATGGATACTCAAGTGCTTGAGGCTCTATATAAACGAGCTGTGGGATAAATGGCTTCATTGGAATAACCTCTCTTTGTCAATTTGTCCTGCCGTTTTATAATTTCGGATGAACTCTATGACTGTAGTATGAGCCAAATAATCCAACAGCAAAAAAAGAAGATGGAACAATTATTTCCATCTTCTCTCATTCGTTTTATTTATTTTTATGGCTTTTTTCGTATAAATTTTTGTTTTTCGCCTACCAATGCTGCCCGTTGATTTCCGCTACAGGATGCTCAGCGAACCGCGGGGCAGGCGGTGAGCCTCCTCGACACTGCGCGTCTGCGGGGTCTCACCTGTCCAGCTACTCCCGCAGGACGTTGAATAAGCTTCCCGGAAAAAACACCGCACGAAGAAAATGCGGTTGCATTTTCGAGGATCTCGCACCTTCCGCTCCAATCAACTCAGTAAATAATTTAAAAATAGCAACAACCCTTGCAAAAACAGCCATTTTTATAAACCGCATTTCAGCTGGGCATTACAGTTTGTGCAAGTATTGCAGCCGCCGATTTCTTTGACTTTTCCTTTGCGGCATACCGGACATGTATTGCCTACTTCAGAACCGATTGTTACATCGGTTGAACGCAGGTCGCTGATTGTATCAACCAGCACTACATGCTGCTTTGATTTTTCTTTCTTGACTGTATCAGTACCATCAAAGCTGTTCTCTTCAGCTTTTAGCGTCAATACTTGAGAATCACGTGATCCGTCCACATATACTGTACCGCCCTTTGCACCGCCGCGGTATAAACGTTCATACACCTTCTCAACCTGTTCCACACTATAGCCTTTTGGTGCGTTGACAGTTTTACTGATCGAGCTGTCGATCCAGCGCTGAATCACACATTGGACATCTGCGTGCGCTTCTGGAGCCAGATCCATCGCTGCTATAAACCATTCAGGCAGATTTTCAGGATCTGCATCCGGATTGCGGTCTAAATATTCCTGAACAATATCTGCCTTCACTTCAATGAACTTGCCTAAGCGGCCGCTTCTGAAGTATGAGAAGGAGAAATATGGTTCAAGGCCAGTAGAAACTCCAACCATTGTTCCTGTGGATCCCGTAGGAGCAACGGTTAGAAGATGTGAATTGCGGATTCCGCTTTCTAAAATAGAAGCACGGATATCCTCAGGCATTTTCTGCATGAAGCCTGTTTCGGTAAAAGCTTTGCGCAGGCGATTTGTTTCTTCAGGAGTGCCGCCTGTTAAGAACGGGAAGCTTCCTTTTTCCTCCGCAAGCTTTACAGAAGCTTTGTATGCTGATGTAGCAATGGTTTCAAAGACTTTATCAATCAGCACGTTGCCTTCTTCAGAGCCATATTCTGTTTCACAATAGATGAGCAGATCATGAAGCCCCATAACGCCAAGACCAACTCGTCGCTCGCCTAATGCCTGCTTTTTGTTCTCTTCAAGGAAGTATGGTGTAGCATCTATTACGTTGTCCTGCATCCGTACACCCACTTCAACAGTACGCTTCAGCTTTTCAAAATTAACAGTTTTATTTTCTTTATCTGCCATTTCTGCAAGATTTACTGCTGCAAGGTTGCATACAGAATTTGGCGCCAGAGGCTGCTCGCCACAAGGGTTTGTAGCTACAACCCTTTGTCCGTATGCCTGTGCATTTGTCATGTCGTTTGCGTTATCGATAAAGAAAATGCCTGGTTCAGCTGAGTATGTTGCACAAATGTTAATCAGGTTCCAAAGCTCTTTCGCTTTAATTTTACGGTGAACACGGACTTTATAGCCTAGTTTTTCCCACTCTCTGACATCACCGACTTTATGCCATTCTTCGTTGTATGTTTTCATCGTTTCAGCATCATAGGATTCAACATCCGGGAAACGAAGCTCATATTCTGCATCATTTTCAACCGCATTCATAAATTCTTTCGTGAGGCAGACTGAAATGTTTGCTCCTGTAAGGAACTCAGAGTTATGAACACTATAAGTACCGCCAGCCGCCAGCTTCTCCTCAGCATCTTTTATGATGTTTTCACTGAAGCCGCCATAGCCTGGAATACTTTTATAATTAATAATGCCCTGGTACATGGCAATTTCCTGTTCATTAAATGGAGTAAATTTTAATTTTTCTTTAGCATATTTTCTTATTGTTTCATCATTTGTATTTTCAAGCAGGAAGCGTAAAATTCTCGGGTTTTGCATTTTCGAGATGATGAATTCGATAATATCCGGATGCCAATCGGATAGCATAATCATCTGCGCACCTCTGCGGGATCCCCCCTGCTCCACCAGGTGTGTAAGCTTCGCAATATCATCCAGCCATGAAACCGAACCGGAGGATTTGCCGTTTACACCTTTGGCCAGTGTATTACGAGGTCTCAGAGTTGAACCGTTTGTCCCTACTCCGCCGCCGCGGCTCATGATCTCCATTACCTGCTTGCGGTGCTCGGAGATTCCTTCACGGGAATCCTGCACGAATGGCATTACGTAGCAGTTGAAGTACGTAACATCTGTGTCAGCACCAGCTCCATACAGCACGCGGCCAGCCGGAATGAAATTAAGATTTTTCAATTCCTGATAGAACTTCTCAAACCACTCTTTTCTCTTTTCTTCGGTCTTCTCCACCGATGCAAGGCCTGTTGCGTTACGCTTGGCGATTTGCTCATAGAAGATTTCCAAAGGCTTCTCGATTACATCAAGAGGCTTTGTAATAATGCCTGTTCTCGTTTCTTCCGGATCATCCAGCACCCCTCTGTAATCTTCCTCTACTAAAACCTTGGCTGTCTTGTTTTCCCAGTCAATATCGAGGATATAGCCTAAGCCGCGTGCAGGAAATTTGGGATCTTCCTTAATGGTGAGGACAACGAAGTCACCGTTTGTGAGTGTCACTTTCTCGGTGTCTTTGAAGGTATAGCGATCTAGCATAACCAAGCGGGAAACACCTTTGTGGGTCATTTTCATATCTGAGGTTACTGGGTGAACCTGAGGAAAGAGACGGATGTCCTTGTTTAAACGTTCAATGTTCAATTTCATTTTTTGTCCTAGAGCAACAGACATTGTTACAACTCCTTCTAAATTCAATTATCTAATTAATGTGTGTAAGTATTCTGTCAGATAGGGTAAATCTATCTGTTTTAAAAGAGTACCCTAAAGTTACCATAACTCAAACCTCAAAATCAATATATAGTGTCCTAAATATTTTCGACACCACTACATATTGTGTCTGATTCAACTGAATCTGATTTTGTCAAACTTAAAATATACTAAAATTTAAAGAAAAACAGAGTTAACAGCCGATTTCCGACAATTAACGATAAATTTTAACATATTTTGAAGCTTGCACTTTTTCAGAGCAGTAATTGGAAAATTATTCATTAAAAAAAGAGAAAAAGCGACTTATCCGCTTTTATCTCTTATAGTTCCAGTCATCGCTTTCATATCGTTCTTTTGCGATTTTTTGTACATATGCCATCTCTTCATCTGAAAGCTCGTAAGGTTCCAGTACAATGTCAAGGCCTTCCTCAAACCCTTTCTTGAAAGCTGCCTTAGCCTGTTCAAGAGTAATATTTTCTGCTGTCAGCTCATTTATGGCAACAGCTTTATTTTTAAAAGCCTTTTGCATTCTCTCTTTTACCCGGTCATTAGGATATTTGAACAAGCTGAACAGCTTGTCTTCATCCAAATCAAGCAAAATAGAGCCATGCTGAAGGATTACACCTTTCTGTCTTGTTTGTGCACTCCCTGCAACTTTACGGCCTTCTACAACAAGTTCATACCAGCTTGGGGCATCAAAACAAACAGCAGATCTTGGATTTTTTAGAGAGTCTCTTTCTTCAGCCGTCTTTGGTACGGCGAAATAAGCTTCCATTCCCAAGGCGTGAAAACCTTTTAGAATTCCTTCAGAAATGACTCTGTATGCTTCAGTTACTGTACTCGGCATTTCCGGGTGGAATTCAGGAACGATAACACTGTATGTGAGTTCATGTTCGTGCAGCACCCCTCTTCCACCTGTTGGTCTGCGGACGAACCCCAGGCCATGCTGCTTCACTGCTTCCATATCTATTTCTTTTTCAGCCTTTTGGAAGTATCCGATTGAAAGAGTTGCGGGATTCCAGCCGTAAAACCGGATTACAGGTGGCATCTTCCCCTCACTGTTCCAATCAAGCAAGGCTTCATCCAAAGCCATATTAAAAGAAGGTGAACCTTCTCCTGAATCGATAAACCGCCAAACTTCTTTAGTCATATGTAACCCTCATTTTCAATTTCTTTAACTTGTCATTTGCGGTTATTAGTCTAACAAAATTCCAATGAAAATTAAAGCAAGTTGAATTTCCATAACAAATTTACCAGATTTCCTTTACTCCAATCAGGAAAGACTTATATAATATTAGTTGGCTTACCTATGTGTGAAAGGAGAAAGACATATTGGAAACACTTTATTTCATTCTTATCATTTTGGGTGCAATCATTACCTATTCTGTCATAACATGGTTTTATCAGCGCCGAATTGTTAAAACGCTTACTGAAGACCAGTTTAGAGAAGGCTATAGAAAAGCCCAATTAATCGATGTTCGCGAACCAAATGAATTTGAAAACGGCCATATTTTAGGCGCACGCAATATACCGCTTTCACAAATGAAAATGCGCATGAAAGAATTGCGTCCGGACAAGCCAGTCTACTTATATTGCCAAAGCGGCATGAGAAGTGCGCGAGCTGCCCAGTTTCTGCACCGCAAAGGCTACAAAGACCTTTCACACCTGCAGGGCGGGTTTAAAAAATGGTCCGGAAAAGTGAAGGCGAAAAAATAATAATGTTATTTGAAAAGGCCTCGTCAGTTTGACGGGGCCTCCAGTTTGTAGACAAAAGGGGTTCGGAATAGTCTCATTCCGAACCCCTTTTTTGATTTTTTACTGGATTTGAATCATT
>NZ_JBQCMZ010000019.1:0-90209 GCF_051964675.1 Cytobacillus sp. SAFR-174
CCCCATTCAATATAGGAATCATCTTCTAGCTGCTTAACCTCTTTTTTTATATTGTCCTTGAAATAGGTGCCAGTTTATTCTGCTCTTTCTTATTTTTTATCTTCACTCTGCTGAACAGCTTCAATGTATGCTTTTTTTGAATTTTCAATATGTATTTTGGTCAAGTATTCGGCCATTTCCATTTCTTTATTGACAATGGCTTCCATGATTTTTAAATGCTCCTCCATAGACTGCTTTGCCCTGCCGGGATTTTTATGCCCGATTTTGGCAAACGCGCGAATGTAATCGGATAATCCGCTGAGCATCTCGTAAAGCTTAACATTTTTTGCGGAGCTATATAGGAGATGATTAAGCTCCCTATGTAATTCAGCAGCATCCTCTTCAGGATTGTTCAGAAATTCCTTTACCTTATTTATGCTGCCTTTGAACTTGCTTTCCATTTCATCATCCAGCTTTTGGACGGCCAATTTTGCTGCCAGTACTTCAAGTGATGATAAAATAGTAAACACTTCGATAATTTCCTTTTCGGATATATCGGCAACGATAACGCCTTTTCTTGGGACTGTCTTTACAAACCCTTGTGATTCCAGGCGGAACAGCGCTTCGCGAATAGGTGTCCTGCTGATATTTAACCGCTCAGCGAGTTCCCGTTCAACCAGCCGGTCTCCCGCTTTAAATTCCCCGTCCAAAATAAGATCCTTAATATGCAGATAAACCCTCTCACGTATCGAGATCAGATTATCTTCCGTCCAGTTATTAACCATTCCTTTCCCTCTTTCTCTCTTTAGTATCCTTACTGCCCATTATAACTTACCTGTCAGAGTAACAGCAATTTTTTGGCTGATTTACAAGGAGTTCTACTTATAAAATGTTTACGGCACATTCAATTTTTCAATCTCTCCTCTGGAAGTCCGATCATTAGCGGCTACACGCGAAATAATTTCCGCTATGATTTCAGCCAGTTTTAAAACCATATATAATCTCGTGCTATTTAAGGAATGTACAGGTGTTAATGGATCCAGTGTATTTACAATTGCCTTCAAATGATAATCACCCACACTTGGCAAAACCCGATTCACTGCATTTCCCGGAATAAACGATCCTTCTCTTATTAAAATATAACCGATTTGCCGTTCGTCCCCGAGGCAGGCGTCTATGCCAAATATAAAAGGATCATGATGCGTTTCCTTGATTTCTTTAAGAACCTTTTTGATATTTAATGCATGAACAGGCTCCTTTAGAGTCCCATATACCGGATACGGAATGTTCTTTTCTTTGAGGATCTTTCCTGTAAGTGGCCCAAGAGAGTCTCCAGTTGAGCGGTCCGACCCGATGCACAAAATAACGATTTCTCTGGAAGTACTGTGAAAAATCTGTTCCAACTTCAATACCATCTTTTCAATTTCCGCCTCTTCCGTTGTTTCTTTAATGGAAATATAGCTTGCTGCATCAACGATTTTATTGGTCTTTTTACTTGATGAAAATGGCCACAAATTTGTCCCTCCTTTCCGGCATATTTTTTTATATTTTAACCCTCTTTATTTTTATTGATAATCATTCTTAGTGCAAACCAGGAAAACAGCAGTTGAAAGTTTATTTATACACTATATATTTACTACCCTGACCTTCGGCGGCATATCCGCGGAATTTTAATTTTGTTCCTTCAATCATACATGAAGTACAAGCTGATATTCATCTCAAATATGCTTAAAAATAACTATTTCGACTTTCGAAAAAGATGTTATAATACTATTTATAAAATTTTTACAGAAATGAAGGCGAGTTCGTTTGAAAAAGAGATTATGGCTTATTTATGGAATGCTGACTTTGGCTACTGCAACATGGGGCAGTGCATTTATTGCCGGCAAGTTTGCTGTTCAAAGCTTTGAACCTGCAACTGTTGCTTTTTTGAGGTTTTTGGGAGCTGCTATCCTGCTTTATCCGCTCATGTGGATTATGGAGAAAGATCGGAAACGACCAAATTTAAGGGATCATGGACTGTTTGCTCTCTTGGGCCTGACAGGAATTGCGCTGTATAATATTTGTTTCTTTCTGGCCACAAAGCACGCACCCGTGATTAAAAGCTCATTATTTATTGCATCAAACCCAGTTCTTATCGTCCTTTTATCAGGACTATTCCTTAAAGAAAAAATAACCAAAAACCATATCATTGGAATGGCCGTTGCTTTGACAGGTGTAGTGTTTATTATTACAGATGGCCATTTGCTCACTCTTTTCCAATATGGCTTTGAACCGATTGATTTCGTATTGCTTGGCGCTGTCGTAAGCTGGGCCATTTATAGCGTTGTGGGGAAAGTGGTACTGAAAAAATTCAGCTCAGTGGAATCGACCACATATGCAGTTGCCTATGGGACCTTATTTCTTTTGCCATTTGCTTCTGCTGAAACAACGTGGATGGATCTTCAGCAAGCCAGATTGACGACTTGGGCTGCTATCGCTCATATGAGTATCTTTGTTACCGTGGTTTCGTTTGTCATGTATTATAACGGAATTAAAGAGGTCGGAGCGGCCAAGGCTTCCATTTTTATAAATGTGATGCCTGTGTCTGCTGTTATAATGGCTACAGTCTTTTTGGGTGAAACATTTACCCTTGCGCATGGAATAGGTGCAGCCTTTGTTCTTACGGGTGTATATATAGGAACAAATGCGAAAATGTTCCAAAGAAAAATGAATAAACGAACCATTAAGAATAAGACTGCATAGAACCTATGCAGTCTTAGATTTGGGGTTTTATTCTACTCATGATCATAATAGCTTTTTTGTTTTTGTATAAATGAACGGGCGAGTTCAATTGCTTTTTGAGCCTCGCCTTTTTCTGAGTAAAAGTGGAAAAGCTTTTTCTCATAATGGTCGATTAAAATGCCGTAGCCGATTTTTTTAAAATAAGGCAATGCTGTTCCCTCAATAAATTGATAGTATAGCTTTTCTTCTCTTTTTAATAAATGAAGATGGAGCTGAAAATTAATCCAGGTATATGAATCTGTATCTTTGGCTCTCTCCATTCCTTCTTCAGCCAATTTTATTAACGCATTACGGGACTGAAGTTTTCCTTTATAGCAGGTATGTATATATCCATCCAGAGCAGTTAAATAGTGAGGGGCGTTTTCGGCGGTAAGCTTTAGTGCTTTTTCATAGAGACCGGCAGATTCCCGATATTTTTTCCTGCGAAAATATTCAAATGCCAGATTATGATAAAGCTTGGATTTTCGATCACCAGAATTACATGCATCACAAAGCTTAATTAACTGCTCATATTTTTCCTTTGTTTCGTTAAAGTCATGAAGCTCCTTCGCATTCAGCTGAACAATAAGCAGCATTTCCGTATCGATAACGCGAAGAATATTTAAGGTTCTTTGAAAATAGTGAAGCGCCTTTTTTCCATAATAATAGGCTGTAATATTTGAATGGATGGAATGATGAGCAATCGCTAAATGGTAATAGTATTCATCGTAGCTATACTGATCTCTGTCAATGGAAGCTAAACTGCTGATACAGTCACGGTATTGACCTGTTAGAAAGTAATAAATGCCCTGAATATGCTTCAGCAAATTAGCATCATGAGGTGACAAGGCAGCTGAAGCTTTTTTAAGATCTGAGATTAATTCCGATGCCGAAATCAAATCACTCACAGATAAATAGTATCTGGCTGACAGAAGGCGATATAAAGTCTGAAAGTCAGGCATATGAATCAGTTTTTCAGCCTGGAGTTCTTTTTTTATATGCTCAGATTCCTGCAACCGCTGCATGATCATACTCTCATGCCATTCATCCAGCCTTTTGGCAAGCTGATGATATCGAGTTATTTCCTCCTCGGGATCAATGCCCAGCCTCCTGGCCAGGAGATGTGTAATTTCTCCGGAGTATTCGGTAATTCCCCGTTCGATTTTACTTAAATGAGTAACGGAACAGATTCCTTCCCCCAGCTGGCCCTGTGTCAGTCCTGCTTTCTCCCGGTAAAACTTAATAATTTTCCCAATGATCATGCTGCACCTCAGTATAAAGTTTCTATTATTATAGTGAAATTGCCAGGCATTTTCTATAGGATAATAGAAACAAGCAGGAGAACTTGTCTCCTGCCTGCTGTTTTATGATTATTTTTCTTTCGGCTCCAATCCAATCATCTTTAAGAAATCAGCAAGCCCTTTCTTTCCAATCCTGTCTTTCGGCTGATTTCCTTTTCCTGCTAATGTGCCTTTCGTTAAGAAATTCTTTTCAATCCATCTGACATCTGTTTCATCGACCACCCCATCCTGATTAATATCGAGATGGGGATTCTCAGGGTCTTTTTTGCCATAATGTTCAACAGCTTCTTTCAGGTCACGTATATCGATTACCTGATCCTGGGTAACATCCCCTGCAAGATTATCTTCAGGGTTAATTCTTACATATAGACCGTGATACTTTCCATCTTTCTCGATGCCGGCAGAAACATTTTGAAATTCTGTCAAGTGGCCAGGAACCTCTACATAAACCGTATAGGCCTCTTTTGCTGGCACAATGACATCAAACAGCCCCCTGCTATCCATAGTTCCTTCGTAAATTTTTCCATCTGCCGCTTTGGCAAAAACCTTTGTTTTAAGCTTGGTAAAATCGTATTTGCTGTCAACCCAGCCTCCGGAATTTAAGAAAGCTTCCGGTGCTATATTGCCTGAAATACGTGAGTGAGTTGATACAAGTTCAAAATGGTTTAAGCTGTAAGCCGGAATAGTTATGGCTTCTGACTGACCTTGCTTATGATAAGAAAGTTCCTTTAAGCCAAAGGATGCAAATCTTGCGTAGCTGGTGTCGTCCACCATTTTAAAAGTAACATCAAGGAATGGCATGTCTCCGCTGATCCCTTCAAAGTCTTCTTTTAAAAGGGCTGCTCCTACTTTTACACCAGAACCCGTGACAACTGATTCATCTATTTTTATTTCTATGCCATTTTGATCTGCAAACTTCTTAAGCACAGGATTTGCTTTAACCTCCTGCAGCTCAAAATAGTCAAGAAGCGGCTGAATTTCATAAGAACCTGAAATAAAGTTCTCCACATTATTTAAATCAAGTGTCATGGTTATTTCGTCATTCAGCTTCACCCTGCTTTTATTAAATCGACTGGCTGCATGTTCAGTGCCTTCCTTCATAAACACATACCGGGGAGATTTAAACATATTGGCTGCTGTTGCCATATCCCATGGAAATAGCCTTAACTGGTAATGAGTCGTTGCATATTCTTCCGGAAGCACACCGAACTTCGTAGCGCCATCGTCATCCAGCGGCAGGAATCCGCTGATAAATGGTATTTCACTTTCATAATAAGCAGCCTTATTGGTTTTTTGGGTATAATCCATTCCTTTTGATTGCAACAGGTCAACTGTTTTGTCGGTCACCTTTCCATGAACCCAGAATGCATGGTGGCCATCTTCAGTTGTTAACATGCTATCATTTATTTCAATCACTCCCGGTTCAATGTCGAGATCCACTTCCGGCGGTGTATTGTCTACAATGCCTACACTCTCATGATGATAGGTCTTTCCCTCTGCATCCCGGCTGATTAAATCAAGGACATATTCACCTTCCGGCAGCTTTTGCATGTAATCAGCAATCGGCTGTTTCTTATTCCCTGTGAATGGATAAACAAGTCCTCTGTGGCCAAAGTATATGAGATATTCTTTATCAGGCATGGCCGCACTGGCATCATAGCTTCCTACAATTCCAACAGCTTTGTCTGTTTTTGCATTTTTTACAATTAAATCGAATGTCTCCATTGGGCTTTTAAATTTAAAGACAAAGTGCGTACCAGGCGAATAGTATTGGTGCATTGGTGTGTCAGTCGTAATAGACGGCTGGAGCGGTTCTGCAAAATCGATGCCTTTATCCGTCACCCGGATCGCAAATGGAATTTGATAGCCTTCTTTTGGATTATCCTGATTCACCACATGGATATATCCTTCATAACGCCCGATTTCAGCTGTTTTCGGGATTGTAATCGCTGCCTTTAATTGTTCCGTTTTTCCCGCTCCTATTGTAACCGATTCTGGTACGTTAACTTTAATATTATTTTTTACCCCATCCTGCACACCGTTCCGAGCTGAATGATATTCAACTTTTATGTCATAGGATTGGTCCTGGCTGCCTTTGTTTATCACTTGTAGTGTACGGCTATCATTTATATCAGCACTGTCCCTATAGTGGTTTCCATAGCTGATGGAACCCGTGATTTCATCAGCCTCCACGTACTCACCGTTTTCAATATGCTCTGTTTTATCGAGCACTTTAATTGAAACGTTCGAGTGAACGGCCTGATAGGCATCCACACGGCCGGCGCCAATTTCATACACGGAGTAATCCTTCTTTAAATCATCCGACGTATTCATTAGTGCTGTTTTTACATCGAATGGATCAAGATTCGGATTATCCTGAAGCATGAGTGCCGCCACGCCAGCAATATGAGGAGTGGCCATGGACGTACCATTCAGGCGTGCATACGCAGATGTGTAATCCTGGCCATCTTCTGGATGGTTCATAAACTCCGGATAGGTGGAGAAAATGGAAACACCTGGTGCCACGAGGTCAGGCTTTATATCGTAGTTGCTATTCACAGGGCCTCTTGAACTGAAATCGGCAAGAGTGTCTCCTTCCGTCTTAACCTCTAACAACTGGTCAAATGCTAAGGAAGCTTCCGGGATGCCTTTTAAATACTCACCATCCGCCTTTGAAAGCTGGAATGTCGGAATATACTTGGTGCTCTCACCTACGAAGGCTGGAATTTCGCCCTCCGTATTATTAAAAATAATAACAGCTGCTGCACCGGCATTTTTGGCATTTTTCACTTTTTCCTCAAATGTCAGCTCTCCGCGTTCAATGAGGGCAATTTTCCCTGCAAGATCTTCCCCAGTGAAGTCTTGCGGAGTGCCCAGGCCAGTAAACAAAATTGGATAAGATTTCCCTTCTAGTGTTTTTAAATCATCCGTGAAGTTTTTGGCTAATAATTTCATAGATTCGAAAACCTTCCCAGCTGCACTAGCTTTAAAGACTGGAATGGAAATGGAGGCATCACTTGCTCCTACCGTAATTCCGAATGCACTCGTACCAGGTGCACCAAGCGTTTTTTCATTTGGTCCCGCATTTCCTGCTGCTACAACGGAAACGACTCCGGAAAGCATAGCGTTATTAATTGCAACCGAAGTAGGATATAAAGGATCGTTTACGCTCGCTCCAAGTGATAGATTGATTACATCCATGCCATCTTCTACTGCTTTATCAATACCGGCCAGCACCCCGTCTGTGGTGCCGGATCCATATGGTCCCAGAACCCGGTAGGCATACAGATCAACATCAGGTGCTACTCCCCTGACAGCATAGTCGACTGCATTTTCTTTTTGGGCAGCAATGGTACCTGATACATGCGTACCGTGAGAAGTATAGTAGGCGGCCCCTCTGTAATCATATTCAGGCTGAGTGGATGTTTCCCAATCATTGAAAGTTGCTTCCATTGGATCAGCATCATTATTGATAAAGTCCCAGCCTTTGACAGTGCCTGGTTCAACGGTTTTAGGGTCTTGTCCATTTTCTGTACGGTACCCTTTGTAAGAACCTGTTAAGTCAGGGTGTGTATAATCAATCCCTGTATCCAGTACTCCGACCTTGATGCCCTTCCCGGTAATCCCCTCGTCATGAAGCTTATTTACTCCGATTTGCGGAATGCTGTCTGCCATCTTCGGCTTCACTTTGGATTCCTTTACTGAAGGGAGATCCAGCTGGACTTGGGCATTGCTCCAGATTCTTTTTACAGCACCTGATTGCAGGAGTTCTTCAACAGCTATACCCGGCAGTGTCATGGAAACACCATTGAAAGCATTCTTGTATTCGCGTTTTACTTCAATTTTACTTGCGTCATACAGTAAACTGCCTTTCTTAGATTTCAGCTTGCTAACATGGGTTTTGAATTCATTGTGGGATTTGTCAACTTTTTCTTTAGCTGCTTGAAGAGAAGTTTTTTTACCTTTTAAAGCTTCTTTCTTTAGCTCTACCTTTGCAGGAGACTGGTTAAATTCAACAATGACTTCGACCAGCTCTGGAGTGGATGTATTTACTTCAGGAGAAATAACAAATCCAGGTCCTACCTCTAGCTGTTCTAAAGCATCCCTTTGTTCTTTAGAGAGGCTGCTTAAAATTTTTTCCGCTTCGTCCACCTTGATTTCCGGCTTCTGAGCAAGCACATTAAATGGTATGGAAGCAGTGAATAATAAACTTGCAGCCAGTGCACCTTTCAATAAATTATTGCGTGACTTCATTTTTTTCCTCCTGCTCTTTAATTAGTAGAAAAGTAAGAATACTTACTATTTTCATCTTAAAGGGTGAGAGATGTGGCAGTAAATTGGGGTAATAAAAGAGGGACATTACTACTGATTTTTTTATATTCAACTGGAAATTATCTCAAAAATAGGATAATGAGCCTCTTGATAGACAGGAGAAGAAGATAAATCAGGGAGAATGGGAAATTTATTACCCCAAATTGAGCGATAGGGAGATTCTTTTGTGGGAAACTATTAATTTATAGCATTAAGACGAAGTTTCTTTTCCATTCTTCTCTTTCTGTCGTCATGTGTTGATTCATGGCGACCATTTCCCTCGCATCCTTGCCGTTTTCGTCTTCATAAATACTCCATGGCAACCACTTCCTTTCACCATTGCACTATTCAAGGAATCTTGCAATTAATCATTTTACGAAATAACACAAAATAGGACACTCCCTCTTTAGAAGTGTCCAATCTGCATAGCTATTATTTCGAAGCCACACTGCCCTGGAAAACACGTTTTAACGCATCTGCCGCCTGCTCAATGGACTTTCTTCCCTGCTCCAGTACACCCGGCATCCAGAAGAATCCATGGATCATGCCGTCATATCGTTTGGCTTCAACCGGGACTCCGGCTTCTTTCAGGCGTTCCGCATATGCTTCACCCTCATCGCGCAGCGGGTCAAATTCTCCCGTTAACACCAATGCAGGCGGCAGTCCGCTTAAGTCTTTTGCCTGCAGCGGAGACGCATATGGATTTTTTCCATCCTCCTCATTCCGCAAATAATGATTCCAGAACCACTCCATGCTGTCTTTCGTTAACAGGTAGCCGTCTGCATTTTCAGTATAGGATTCTGTTGCATAAGAATGGATAGTTACCGGATAGATCAGCATCTGATAGGCAATCGAGATTTCGCGCTTGTCTCTAGCCATGAGAGCCACAACGGCTGCAAGGTTTCCGCCGGCACTGTCGCCGCCAACGGCAATGCGGTTTGGATCCACTCCTATGGATGCTGCATTTTCAGCTACCCACTTGGCTGCGGCGTACGAATCTTCCGCAGCAGCAGGAAATTTATGCTCTGGTGCAAGTCTGTAATCCACCGAAACGACCACGCAATTCGCCAAATTCGTTAATAATCTGCAAGGAACATCAACTGTCTCCAGGTCACCAATTACCCAGCCGCCGCCATGATAGTATACTAGCGCAGGAAATGGACCTTCTCCTTTAGGAGTATATATTCGGACAGGGATTTCTCCCCCAGGTCCCGCAATTTTTTTATTTTCAATCTTCCCTACTTCCTCCGGCTCTCCAGCCAGAGCGCTGAAATCTGTGGTAAGGCGGGCTTCCTCCGGTGATAGCTGACTCATCGGCGGAGCTCCTGCTGACTCCATCTGTTCCAATAAAAATTTTGCCTGCGGATCTAATGCCATAGTTATTTTCCCCCTATTAATATATTTATTGACAGGGCAGAATTAATTTCCGCCCAATCTATACCCATTAATTAACAGCAGTTTTTTCAGGTGCTGTCAGGATAAAACCTTCGTAGCCTTTTTCGGCAACTTCATCACAAATCTTCCGGTAGGTTCCTACACCGCCAAGATAGATTTGAAAGCCGCGGGCTTTTCCTTCAATATTGGCACCCATGTACCAGGAATCTGTTTTGGTAAACAAAGTCTGATCGGCAATTTCACGGCAGTGCTTGCTCCATGTATTTTCCGACTCTTCTTTGACTTCAATGACAGCCTGATTTTGTTCCCGCATATAGCTGATGCAATCAAATACCCACTCCACATGCTGCTCAATTGAAACCATCATATTGCTTAATACGGACGGACTCTCAGGTCCAGTCAGCATGAACATATTCGGGAATCCTGCTGTGCCGAGGCCAAGATAGGTTCGGGTTTGTGAGCCGCCTGCCCATTTTTCTTTCAGGGAGACGCCGTTTTTCCCGCGAATATCCATCTTAAACAGCGGTCCAGTCATCGCATCAAATCCTGTGGCAAACACAATCATGTCAAGCTCATATTCTTCATCCTCAGTCTTAACACCTGTTTCGGTAATCTCCTGAATCGGTGCCTTTTTTACATCCACCAGCGATACGTTATCCCGGTTATATGTCTCAAAATAATCTGTATCTATGATGGTGCGTTTAGTAGCATAATAGAACCTCGGAAGAAGTTTTTCCGCAACTGCAGGATTTTTGACTGTTTCGCGGATTTTTGAGCGAATGAATTCAGCCACAATCTCATTCGCTTCAGGTGAGATGGACAAGTCATTATATGCGTAAGATAACTTAAGAAGTCCTCCTTCTTTCCAGGCTTCCTCGAAAACTTTTTGCCTTTCTTCAGGAGTTTCGTCAAAAACGGAAACATTTCTTGGCTCCTCCGGTATGCCGGTTATGGAATGGCGCATTTTTTCTCTGATATCCCCATAATTTTTCCGTATATTATTCAGATGTTCAGGATCATTCGGCGTATTCCTGGCCGGGCTGCTGTATTGCGGTGTTCGCTGGAATACCGTCAAATGCCCGGCTTCTTTTGCAATAACAGGAATTGCCTGGATGCCGCTGGACCCTGTGCCAATGATGCCTACCCGTTTCCCTGTGAAATCCACTCCTTCATGCGGCCAGTGCCCCGTATGATGCCATTCGCCTTTAAAGTTTTCCAGACCTTTAAATTTAGGTACATTGGACGCTGACAAGCACCCTACAGCTGTAATAAAATATTGTGCAGAAACCTTTTCACCATTATTTAATTGTACGTCCCACCTATTTTTCTGTTCATCAAATTGTGCGGACTGCACCCTTGTATTGAATTGCACATCACGCCGCAGATCAAATTTATCTGCTACATAGTTTATGTAGCTTAATATTTCAGGCTGTTCGGCGTATTTTGCCGACCAGCTCCATTCTTTCAATAGTTCCTCAGAAAAAGTGTAATTATAATAGATGCTTTCAACATCGCACCTTGCGCCTGGATACCGATTCCAATACCATGTCCCGCCGACATTATCGCCTGCTTCAAATACCCGGGTGGTAAAACCGGCCTCCCGCAAACGATGCAGCATATACAATCCAGAAAAACCAGCCCCTACGACAACAGCATCAAAATCCGTGAGAGAGTTCGATTTTTGAAATGATGACATACTTTCTTCCTCCTCATGATATCAATTTGATTGAAAGCGATTACATTTTCCTTTTGAAAAAAATCCTCCTCTCCAGTACTTATAATTTTTTACTATAACTAAAGCTTACTATCATTCATTTGTATTGAATATTCATAATTTTCTATATATAATATCCCTATAAGGAAGGTGTTAATATGGCAATAGAATCTACCATTTTGGATAATATCCAGAATTTAGAAGATGTAGAGAGTCATGAGGAGAAACTGTATAAAATTCTAGAGGTTTATATGAACAATTTTCCTGTTAAAAACGCCTTTTTATTCCGGTATTCTCCTCTAGGGTTTATTGGAGAAGGAATCATCGCTATTACATGCCACGGTTTAATCCATATCAGAGACATCAGGGATGATATTCGGTCATTGCCGCTCATATACTCCGCCCTCTATGAAAGAAAAGCTAAATATTGTTCGGGGATCGAATACCTCAAGCAAATAAACATCAAATACATAACTACTTCCAATGTCAACTCCTTCCTTGCTACCCCCATTTGCTTTGGTGCAGTCCCTATCGGCTATATTTGCACAAACGAATTTGACGAACAGGGAATAATTTCTGATCAGCAGCTTTCTTCTTATACACAATTTGGTCAGCATATAGGAAAAACTCTTGAAAAAACGGAAGGAAAAGAAGATGCCCGGCTATTAAGCAGAAGAGAAATGGAGGTCATGAAGAGGATTTCCTGGGGAGAAAGCATAAAGGAAATGGCCGATTCCATGGTTATCAGTGAAGTCACCATCAACCAGTATATTAAAACAGCTATCAGGAAACTCGGAGCTCAAAACCGCACACAGGCAATTGCGGAGATGTTTCGGAGAGGGATGATTTCATAATTTACACATGTTCCTTCGCAACACCAATAAGGCCCCTTCCTTAATGAGAGGAGCCTCTTTTGGCTGTTTATTTCTCCATCATTAATTTCAAAATCAGCTCATCCGTATGACGGGTGCCTTCATTTCCTAATTGACAGAAACTCTCGATACTTTTTTCAACATCATCATGAATAAATCCATCGGTTGATTTGATTTCCTGATTGTTGAGTGCAAGAAGGGCAGACTGCACAGCCACATTGGAACAGGTAGATACTTTCATGGCACAGCCTGCTTTTGCTCCGTCGCAGATCATTCCGGAAACATTCCCGATTGTGTTCTGAATGGCTGCCTTAATTTGCCCAAGCTGTCCATCCAGCAAATATACGATGGCAGCACTTGCCCCCATTCCTGCTGCTGTCACACCGCATAAAGCAGAAAGCCGGCCAAATTTGGATTTAATATGAATGGTTATCAGATGACTTAGTGCCACTGCCCGAATCATTTTTTCATTTGTAACCTTAAGTTTTTCAGCAGCTGCAACAACTGGAAGAGTGACTGCAATTCCCTGGTTGCCGCTTCCGGTGTTTGCCATAACAGGCAGTGTGGAGCCTGCCATTCTCGCATCTGACCCAGCTGCAGCCAAAGACATTGCAGCAGTGGCAATATCATCCGACAAAATCCCCATTTCCACATTCCTTTTTAGCGTTTTCCCTACCTTTAGGCCGTATTCACCTGATAGGCCTTCCATTCCAATGATCCGATTGAGCTCAATACTCTTTTTTACAAGTGATAAGGAACTGATTTCCGCATTAAGCACCCATTCATATATTTCGTCAATTGTGAGTGCAATTAATTCATCTTCTTCAGATTGGATTCCTATATTTTCACATCCGCCCTCGTAGATAACTTCTCCATCAACCTCAATTAAAGTAATATTGCTGTGGTTATCAGAGATTACGACTTTGGAAGTGTGGATATCAGTTTTTAATACAGTTTCGATATAAAGCCTTTTCGGTGTCTCCGCCTGCAGGGAAGTTACTTTTCCTTCTTCAATAAGTTTAAGAGCCAACAGCTCATCTTCAGGCCCTACTCCCTCTAATACTTCCAGCTTCCTTGCAGGGTCCCCTGCCACAGCGCCAATTGCCGCTGCGAAATCAAGACCATAAGAACCCATGCCCGGAATTCCGACTGATTTAGCATTTTTGATGATGTTTCCGCTCGCTTTTAAGCATAGCTCTTTTATTTCCCCTTTAGCATGGCTCTTTGCAGTTGCTGCAGCGAGTGCAATCGCAACAGGTTCCGTACATCCAAGGGCAACCACTAATTCTTTTTCCAGAATTCTTAAGATTTTATGCTTCTCCATTTTTCATACCCCTAATTGTTTAAAGTAAAAGAATAAACTTTAACTATTATAATCCAAATAGTGATAAATTAAGAGAAGCAATATTTCCTCCCACCATGAAACTCTTCGTATTCATTAAACCAGGAACAGCTCTGTCTGTTTAATCTTTGCTGAATAATGAACACAGATTCTTCAATGTATATAATCTACCCGTCACAATAAACAGGCTGTTATAGTTTCTTTGTACAAATTCATCAATAATGGTTAGTCCTTTTACAAACCGGTCCACCAAATAATTTGTGTACTTTGGATCACAGACGAAACGATTGATCCTGATCAGCTCATCTGCGAGTATATGAAAATTAAAGTCTTCAGCAATCAGTTTGATTTGTTTTAATTTGCCGGTATCCATATAGAAGATATTTTTTTCGAGGTTTTTATTCAGGAATGCCAGAAAGTCATTAATATTTTCAGCGAGCAAAGTTGCTTTTTGCATTTCATGTTTCACAATCATACCCTCCTTTTTTCTGTTTAAGAAGAATTTATGAAAGAGAGCAGGATCTTACTACAGCAAAAGACCAGGAATCAGAAGTTCCCGGACTTTTACGATTACTTTATTTTAAACCATTGTTCAGCATTACAGTTCAGTCTATCGTTTCTCCAGCATGTCCTTAAGCGGATCCAGGCAGCTCTTTTTCTCTTTGACCCAAACCTCACAGCCCTCAAATGGATTGGCTGTGCCCAAATAAAGATTGCCATTTTCAGAGACAAACAGATTCCGGCATCCATAATTTTCCGGATTATTAAGTCCGTTGATCGTTACCGGAAACCAGTGAATGCCATCTGGGGACTTCCACAGGCTAAACCCAAATGTCAAGCGGGTTGTCGGAGAAATTAAGGCAAAAAACAGGTCAGATATGCATTCGATCGGCAGACAACTCAACAGCGGACTTTCACCCCATAGGCTTTTCAGGACTTCCGGCAAAAGCGGCGGAACAAGGTCTGTCCAGTCCCAGGTGCCCAGATAAAGCCAGCCATTATATTCTTTCAGCTGCCAGCAGTAGCCATTCGCAATATTGCCAAAACCGGATGGAAGACCGCTAATAGCAGTGCCCCTCGTACCGGTTTCAGGGTTCGAAGGTTCAACAGGCTTGCTTCCAATAACCAGTTCCCATTGATCATTCTGATCGATTCGGATTAAATCAAAGCCCTTGGGAGTTACAAGCCGATCATTCGGATCAAGGCTGAAGATGCCAAAATAGACAGCTGTCCCAAGGTATAAATAGCCCTTATAGATTTCGAGGCTTAACGGCACCTCATTCCTCGCATCGCCTGCTCCTTTGTCAACAACCTTTACCCACCTGTCTGCCCCAGGATTTTCATCCTCGGATCGCCATAATTGGAATCCTTCCGGAAGGGCTGTCCCAATATACAATCTATTATTGAAGCTCGACATAATAATTCCATTACCCTGTGGATTTTTTTCCGGATCCCCTGACAGATCAATTTGCTCCCATCCATTTTGTTCGGGATCTTCGCTCACATAGAGCAAGGTATTTGAAACCTGAAGCTCGTTTCCTGGAAGCGCGGCCAAGTATAGTTTATTGTTATGAACCACCATGGTTCTCGTCGACCCGCCCTGCAATAAGCTTGGAAGGGCACGCCACCCTTCTTCATCTGTATATTTCAAAACAAGCAGGTTTGGGCTAAAAGTAGCACATCCGGCATATAAAGCCTCTTCGCCAGAAGGTGATTTATAGGTAATCATAAATCGGAAGCCAACAATTCCAAGAGAAGGTTCTTTAAAAACCTGCTCCCATTCCCCGCTGCCATCCTTTTTATAACGCCAGATTTCACCGCTAAAGTCAGGATTCTTTGGAGTCAATTCCTCAGGCACTTCGATATCGCCAAAAATAGCTCCGCTCGAAAGGACCGAGAAGACTATATTACGGCCTGTCCCAACATAAAGATACTCTCCAAACTCGGCAACAGACCATGCGTAATTGTTCTGCATGGCATTGTCTTTACTGGTACAATCAAATCCGTTAACCGGGGTAATCTTCTTAAAGCCAGATACATTTAACCCCATTGTTTCTGCACCTCTTTTCGCTTTTTAATAGAATATGCGAAAATTTGAAAAACGCAGGGGCTTATGATATAGACAAGGGCGGATTTGCCGGGAAATAGAGGAATGCCCTAATAAGATTTTTTTTCCTCTATTGTCAGGAGACTTTATGGGAAAAATCTTAATGGAACAGGGAAGTACATCCAGTTACGATTATTTTATTCTTCTTTTTATAAATGTAATGAAAGACAGCAGGAAGGGCAAAAGAATCGCCAGCGGCAAATGGATGAATAACGGCACAAACTTCAGTCCTATCTCCAGATGCTGTGAAAGATTTTCTGCATATGCGTATGACAGCAGAAGAATGATCACTAGGATAGATACCGTCACAACCGATGGTTTAACCTTTGCCATGCTGGATTTTGCAAGATTCATTCCAGCGAAGGTAAAAATGGCAATTTTAAAATAACCGCCGAAGATAATGATAATTACCGCAAAGATGTCCAGCCGTTTAATGAAATCAAAAAGTGTTACCCGCTCAATGGCTTCTATCACAGGAAAAGTAAAGTTCTTCGCTAATTCCAGGTGAAGTACTCCAATGGTTAGGAATGAAAAAAGAGATAATAATAGCGTGAAAAAGATAATAATAAAGCTTCCCTTTTTGGATACCGCTGATCTGTGCTCACGTTTCAAATAAGGGAAAATCATAAGGAAAGCGATGAGCTCTCCGTACGGAAAGGTGACCATCGTTGGCACAATACTGGCTATTTTCTTTACATCAACCTCAAAGATAGGATCAATGTATTCCCAGTGAAAAATTCCGCTAATGAGAATCCAGAATGGAATCAGGAATAGAAACAGCACGGTTACACTGCCTATAATGACGGCAGAGCGCATAAAGGCCTCCAGCCCCTTTATGTAGGTATAGGCAACAACGAGGAAAATGGATAGTTTTACAATCAGCGGTTTCATGGTATAAAGCAGCGTACTATTGATGAACATGGTAAAATCCGTTAAAACGCGGGATGCGAGGTAAGCAAAGTAAAGGACATACACGAGTGAAACTGCCGATCCAAGGAATTTCCCAAGATTCCTTTTCAAAATCATGGAAAGGTTCATATAATCGTTATGTTGCCACAGATAAACATACATTTGAAAAATAAGGAGCCCGATAGTCCCTGCTGTAAGAATGACAATCCAGGCGGCCTTTTCAGCCGATAGATTTAAACCAAAAATAACGGAACTTCCAATCAGGAATAGCAGCATAGCGAACATTGATTCAATGATTCCAATGATTGGTTTGTTCTCCATGTTATCCGCCTCCCTTCTTGTAATGACCGATATTTTGTACTTTTATATTCGTTTTAAGCTCAATTTCCGCATTTTTAATAGGTGCTGGCCAATCCGGTTTCAGCTTCTTCCATGTCTCCGGATTTTTCTCCCTCATAAATAGCCCTAACCCCAGAGGGTCCATCTCATTTTCCTGTACTAGGGCAAGAAGGTCCTGCACATGATTTTGGATTGTTTTTTCAATCTCTTTTTCAAGCAGCTCGATATCATCGGGATCTTCTAAATTTACATTACATTTCATCTGGCTAATATCACCCGAAAGCCTTAAGTTATAATGAAAGATATACCTATCTTCATATGTTTCTACCCTTCTTTCTCTGGCCAGATTTCCAAAAACGCGGAAGGTGAATAGGTTGTTTTCATCTTTTGGGCAGCTTGCTTCAATTGAAAAACCGGATTCGCCTCCCTGCAGAATGGTTATGATGGCAGCATCCCGATAATCAAGGAACACTGATAACTTATCTTCTTTAAAAAGGGCAAGCCCGCCATAAGCAATATGACCAGGGCTGGTCGTTTCAAAGTTCCCTCTTTCCTTCCCGCTTTTGAGATCCCCTTCTACTTTAATAAAAGGCATTGCGATATCCTTTCCCTCCTTGATTTCATCAACCTTGATCTCCGTCGCGGTCACAGGAATATCTCTGCCCAGCTTTTGGAGGATGTTTTCAATTTCAAAAGCTGAAAAACCTTCAATTGGAGAGTAGATCTTCAGCAGTTCACTTGCACTGACATCCCGGGCAATGACCAGATTTGCATCTGATGGAATCTGTGCAGAATGCAGAATATAGTCATAAACGTCCTTGGCCTTCCCGTCACGGGCGATTGCTTCACCCAAGAGAATGACTTCTATCTGTTTTAAATAATTATAACGGGAAATATTTACAGAAATTCTTTCTAAAGCTGTATCAATTGTTTTACCCGTTGCTTTATAAACTACATAGGGGGAGTTGGGAACCTGTGATTTACCTGCAACGGCAGCAGGATTGATCAATTGCAGGGATACCTCATACCCGTCCTCTGCATGGTCGACCCCCATAGCAAATGAAAAAGAAAGTTCATTCAACTCATGTTTATCCAATGGGGCAAGGAATACCGCCGCCACCGATAATAACATAAAGAGCATATAAAGATATTTCACTGTGATCACTCATTTACGGATATTTTTAAGAAGATCGTCCTTATCATATTTTTTGGGAGCATTGATAATCTTTTTTAATGAAACTCGAATAAAAGTATCTTTTAAATCGGCTTTTTTCACCGGTGTGATGGGTGATAAATATGGCACTCCAAAGCTATTTAAGGATGTAAGATGATTGATTAAAACAATGGTTCCAAGATAATGCCGTACAATCCAAACGTACTGGCCAAGAACACCAGGATATAACGAATCCCCTTGATTGCATTTCCAAAAGGATGAACAGGAATAGCAAAATTCAAAACATAGGTAGCTGAAATAACGACGAGTGTCGATAGCTGGACAATTCCTGCTTCTGCTGCTGACTGCCCTAAAATAATCGTACCAATAATCGAGAATGCCAGCATGATGCCTGTCGGCAAACGTATGGAGCTCTCCAGAAGCACTTCAAAAATCACCATCAGGAGAATGACTTCAATGACTAAAGGCAGAGGAACAATTTGCCTCTGTGCTGCCAGGCTGACGAGCAATTCACTGGGGATCAGCTCCTGATGAAATAATACAAATGCAATATAAAAAGGAATGAGAAAGATTGAAGCAACAAAAGAAATGATTCGAACCAGCCTGGTAAAATCGAATATGGAAGTTTCATAATAGTCCTCCGGCGAATGGAAAAATTGGATGAACAGGGCAGGCACAATCAGTGCATCCGGAGATCCGTCACATATAATCACCATTTTGCCTTCCAATAAATGGCCGGCCACAACATCTGGCCGCTCCGTTGTGAGAACCCGCGGGAATGGCGTAATCTGATCATCTGAGATGCTTTCCTGAATATAGGAAGAATCCAGTATAGATTTTAGTCTGATTGATTTTAGTTTGCTTTTGACATTTTTCAGGAGGTCCCGATCTGCTTTATCAGCTAAATATAGAAGATTTACGCCTGTATTGGTCTCCTCTCCAATCGTCTGATCCTCAATTGTCAATTGGTCATTCTTAATGAACCGTTTGATCAGTGAAATATTATTATTGGCAAGTTCGGTAAATCCGATCTGCGGTCCCTTTAATACCCGCTGGGACTGCGGCGGTGAAAGCGCTCGATCTTTCCAATCAGCCGTGTCTGCTGCCAGGCATGAATCAGCGCCGGAGATAAATATAAGCGTATTTCCTTTAGACAGTTCGTTTACTGCTTCATTCAAGTCCGAGATGATCTTAATCTTGGTAATTTCGATTGTGTTTTCCATTTGCTGTATAGGATTTTTGGATAATTCCTTAAGTTTTAGAATTGGCCCTAGTATATGCTCCTGGATTATTTTCTTATCCGCGATCGTATCGAGATAGAGCAGACAGCCCGAAGTATCCGAAGAGAAAAAAAACGAACGAATAATAAGTTCTTTATTATGATGAAACGCATCTTGAATGTACGATAAATTTTCGTTCATAACCTTGGACATACCAATTTTATCCTTCTTCATAAAAACACCTAAATCAATTTTTTTCTTACTAACCCCTTAGGAGGAATTATTATACAGGGGTAAATCGACTCCAGAAGAAGTGCAGAACCAAAAAAACAGCCCCATTTATAAAAATGGGGCAGCTGAATGAATGTGCTATTGTTTTTACTCGATAACTTTCCCTGTTTGATGCAGTTTATTTCAGCAATCCTTCCTTCTCAAGATACTCCCTTGCTGTTTCTTCAGGACTCACACCATCTACATTTACTTTGTAGTTCATTTCACGCATTTCATCATCACTTATCTTTCCATCCAGCTTGTTTAAAGCTTTAACCAGCTCCGGATGGTTTTCTGCGGTTTCTTCTCTCAACAGCGGAGCGCCCTGATATGGCGGAAACAGGTGTTTGTCATCCTCCAGGACAGTGAGGTTGTATCTGGCAATTTCGCTATCTGTTGAATAAGCATCCACCAGGTTGATTTCACCTTTTTCGATTGCTCCATAGCGCAGTTTAGGCTCCATGGTTAAAACAGTTGGAAATTCTACACCATATAGCTTCTGGATGCCACGATAGCCATCTTCCCGATCCGAGAATTCAAGGGTGAAGCCGGCTTTTATGTTTTGCTCGACTGATTGCAGATCTGAAATGGATTGCAGTTCATACTCTTCAGCCAGTTTCTCAGGCACTGCCAAAGCATACGTATTATTGTAAGCCATCGGTTCTAGCAGCTCCATGCTGAATTGTTCCTTCATTCCTTTTCTCGCCTGCTCATATACCTGACCGGAGTCTGTGCTTACCGCTGTCTCTTTTAAAAATTCCGCAATGGCTGTACCGGTAAACTCAGGATACACGTCAATACTGCCAGACTTCAGAGCATTGAAGACGAAGGATGTTTTTCCTAACCCTGGTTTTAACTCGACATTAAGGCCGGTTTCATTTTCAATCAGCAATTTGTACATATTGATCAGGATTTCCGGTTCTGAACCAAGTTTCCCGCCGATGACAATCTTCTCCTCCGATTGATTTGCCAATAAAGGAATGACCATAACTAATATCATCGCACCAATGAATACTCCAAGTGCTGTGACCGATTTTTTAAATGACATATGCTCAAACCGGCGCAGCATCATATCAAAAAGGATTGCCAATATGGCTGCAGGGATGGCCCCAAGAATAATCAGGGGCGTGTTGTTCCGGTCAATTCCCAGGAGAATCAATTCTCCTAAACCGCCTGCTCCAATTAAGGCTGCAAGAGTAGCTGTTCCGACTATTAAAACCATCGCCGTACGGATTCCGGCCATAATCACCGGCATGGCAAGAGGAAGCTCCACCTTCATGAGCCTTTTGCGCCTGTTCATCCCCATTGCCCTTGCCGCTTCGAGAATAGAATCGTCTACTTCCTTTATTCCTGTATATGTATTTCTCAAGATGGGCAGAAGTGCATATACGACTAATGCGATAATGGCGGGCACTTTTCCAATCCCGAATAAGGGGATCAATAAACCAAGCAGTGCTAGTGAAGGTATGGTCTGCAATACGGCTGTTGCGCCAATGATTCCTTCTGCAATTTTTTGCTTTTTAGTCAGATATATTCCAAGCGGAATGGCAATCAGGACTGCAAAAAATAAAGCAATGAGCGAAATCTGGATATGTTCAATCAGCACACTTGCTAATTGACCTTTTCTTTCACTGAAAACAGAGCTCAAGGTATTCATGACTTCACCTCTCTTCGCATGCTGCCTGCCAATTTACGGATAACAGTCTGCCTGTCGACCAGTCCAATGAATTCCCCGTCCTCTTCCACAGCAATTTCGTTATGAGCAGCCAATAAGCTAAGCGTTTCTTCGAGGGAAGCCGAGGCTGGAAGGACTGCCATGCTCTCTTCGGGTTCTGAAATCGGCAGAAGGATTTCATGAAGACTAAACCCCTCTATATACGGCCCCTGACCTTCCCCTACGAACTGCCTGACAAATTCGTTTTCCGGATGCGCAAGCAGTTCTTCAGGTGTGCCAATTTGGACGACTTCCCCGTCCTTCATGACACAAATGCGGTCGCCGAGTTTTAAAGCTTCCTTCATATCGTGTGTAACAAACACAATGGTTTTCTTTATTTTTTTCTGAAGGCTGATCAGGTCATCCTGAAGTTTTTCCCTGCTAATGGGATCCAGTGCACTAAAAGGCTCATCCATCAAGATGATGGGCGGATTGGCTGCCAGTGCTCTTGTTACGCCCACTCTTTGCTGCTGCCCTCCTGAAAGTTCATGCGGCTTTCGGATCCGGTATATGTCAGGCTCCAATCCAACCATTTCCAATAACTCATCAATTCGTTCTTTAATTTTCACCTGCTCCCAATTCTTCAGCTCCGGTACGATCGCGATATTTTCCCCAATCGTCATATGAGGAAAAAGGGCAATCTGCTGAAGGACATAGCCAATATCCCATCGGAGCTCATGAATATCATAGTCACTGATCCGTTTGCCATTTATGAAAATCGTTCCTGATGTCAAAGGAATCAGCCTATTAATCATCTTCAGAACGGTGGTTTTTCCGGAACCGCTTGGACCAATAATCACGAAGAACTCGCCTTCTTTTATATGTAAATTGATTGAATCTACAGCTTTGGTACCATCCCGATACTGTTTCGACACATTGTCAAACTGAATCATTGCTCCACCCCATTAATTTGTTTACATCTGAATTATTCCCTTAACAAATTTCTGAAAAACGGTCCTGCCCGCGTTTTCTTTTTTGCTGTTATACTATCATACAGATAGACAGGAAACATTTCCAATCCTAAGAATCCAAAGAAAAGACAGCCTCCTGCATTGGAGGCTGCCAGTGTTTAAGCGGGATAACTTTTCAGGTTCTTAAAGAGGTCCGGAAAGTCTTTTCTGATTGCTTCGCGGATATCCCCGAATGCAAGATGGCGAATGGGATAGGTTTTTACTTTCTTTAAGGTGGAATGCGGGTTTCCTATAAAAATATTAACGGTCTCTTCTAAAAATCTTTCCTGTTGAAACATATAATTGTTTCGATTTTCAAAGACTTTGTTTTCTGTTTGCTCATAAATAACGTAATAGTTTTCGATGATTTCACCACGGAACATTTCCTGCGTCTCAATTACCTCGTATACTTTCATCGGTATCAGTCTCCCTTTTAAATAAATTCAACATGACGAAAGTGATAAATTCAATCCCATTGGCAAAATCTGCAGCTTCATATTTTGGATACTATGTTGGATCTCACTTGAACATGCCTGCACATACTAAATTCCTTCTATTGGCTTATTATTTGGCTCTGTATAATTTCGATTCGTGCTGCACCTGTTTCCTGTGCTGCTTTTACTACTGCTTCCCTTACTGCAGGGACAACCCGGCTGTCGAGCGGCCCAGGGATGACATAATCAGGTGTCAGGTCTGTAGCATCGATTAATCCGGCAATCGCTTCGACAGCTGCCATTTTCATTTCTTCATTTATTTCAGTAGCCCTGACGTCCAGGGCCCCTCGGAAAATCCCAGGGAATGCGAGGACATTATTCACCTGATTCGGCAAATCGGATCTTCCTGTTCCAACGACTTTAGCTCCTGCCGCTTTCGCTTCATCCGGCATGATCTCAGGAACTGGATTAGCCATGGCAAAAATAATGGAATTCGGACTCATCGTCTCGACCATTTCCTTTGTTAAGGCACCGGCAGAGGAAACCCCGATGAACACATCGGCGCCAATGATAACATCCTCAAGCGGTCCTTTACGTTTTCCTGGATTGGTGATTTTCGCAACAGACTCTTTGACAGGGTTCATTCTCTCTTGCCTTCCTTCATAAATAGCTCCCTTTGTGTCACACATAATGATATCTTTTGCTCCCATATTAAGGAGCAGCTTGATAATCGCAATTCCTGCCGCACCCGCCCCACTGATTACGATTTTAATTTCATCCATTTTTTTGCCGGCAAGCTTCAGGGCGTTGATTAACCCGGCTGCTGTTACGATTGCTGTTCCATGCTGGTCATCATGAAAAACGGGAATATTCATTTCCTGCTTCAGCCGTTCTTCAATGTAAAAGCAATTAGGTGCCGCGATATCTTCGAGGTTGATGCCCCCAAAGGAAGGCTGCAGCAGCCTGACTGTTTTAATGATTTCTTCGGGATCCTTCGTATCAAGGCAAATCGGAACAGCATCAATCCCTGCAAAAGCTTTAAATAGTGCAGCCTTCCCCTCCATAACAGGCATAGAGGCTTCAGGGCCAATATCGCCAAGTCCCAGCACAGAAGTGCCGTCAGAAACCACAGCGATTAAGTTTCCTTTTATTGTATAATCATAGACCTTCTCAGGCTGGTCATGGATTCTTCGGCATGGCTCGGCAACTCCCGGGGAATAGGCTAAGCTTAAATCCTTCATGCTGTTCAGCGGCATTTTTACATCGACCGTTAACTTACCCTTAAACTTCTCATGAAGCAGTAAAGATTCCTTCTGCAAATCCATTCTACCCATCTCCTCTTTATGAATATTGTTAATTTTCAGTATTTGTTGTAGATTATTATATAATGATTGGCATCCATAAATGAAATACATATAATCTATAATCCTTATGCCTTTTGGTTATATGAGAGGAGTGCAGTAATTGGATATCCGGCATTTAGAGTATTTTGCGGAAGTAGCACAGCACTTAAGCTTCACAAAAGCATCCCAGACCCTGCATGTCACCCAGCCTTCCATCAGCAAAGCCATCAAGAATCTCGAAGGCGAACTGGGAGTGCCGCTATTTTACAGGTCATCGAAGCAGCTTGAATTAACGGATGCAGGAAAAGCGGTGTTAATTAATGCGAAAAAAGTGCTGGACGCATTTCAGAACCTGACATTGGAGTTAACAGATTTAATGGAGCTGAAGGGCGGTGAAATCAAAATTGGCATACCTCCCATAGTCGGTGCAGCCTTCTTTTCGAAGCTTATCAGCCAATATAAAGAAAAGTTTCCATTGATTGAAATTAAATTAACAGAAGTCGGCACGAAGAAAATAAAAAAGGGGGTGGAAGATGGCACATTGGATATTGGACTAATTTGCACGGTTCCGGCCCATGGAAGCGGTTTTGAAATAATCAATGTCCTGAGCGATCCCTTAATGCTCATTATCCACCGGGAACATAGGCTTGCTACGAAAAAAGAAGTGCATTTTTCAGAATTAGCCAAAGAGCCATTCATCCTCTACCGGAAAGATTTCACCCTATATGATCTGATTATTGAGGAATGCGTAAACAGCGGCTTTCAGCCTAATATTGTCTGTGAAAGCTCGCAAAAGGATTTCCTGCTGGGAATGGTTGAAGGAAAACTGGGTATCACCATGCTGCCAAGCAAAATCTGTCAAAATATAAACTGCAATGACCTTGTGGTTCTGCCAATCTCTGAATCTGCAGTTAATTTAGAGCTCGGAATGATTTGGAAAAAGGATAAGTACTTATCGTTTGCGGTCAGGGAGTTTATCGCCGGTGCTGAGACTTATCTGGAGGAAGGGCTGTGAAATGGCCGCCCCAATTTTAAAAGTGCGACGGCTTTTCACCTTCTGTATTATTGTTTACAAGCCTTAACAAATGCATCAAATATAGCTTTTGAAGGGTTATCATTCTTTTCTGTCATGCATTCAGGGTGCCACTGTACCCCTAATACAAAGCGATGCTTTTTACTCTCAAAAGCCTCAATAACTCCATCATTGGCCTCTGCACACACCTCAAAATTCCCAGGCATTTTGCGGACAGCCTGATGATGATAGCTATTTACTTTAAAGCTTTGCATTCCAGTAACTTTGTGGAGGAGAGAATCTCTTTTTACATTCACAAAGTGTGTCGCATGCCAGCGGGGTGCTTTTTGGCCATGCTGCAGCAAAGGTACGCCCATTTGGGAAAAGATGTCCTGATACATATCACCCCCAAGAGCGATACTGAGGATTTGGCAGCCCCTGCATATGGCTAAGATTGGTTTATTTCGAGCAAGCATTTTTTGAATCATGCTGATTTCGAATGCATCTCTTTCCGGACAAATACTGCCCAGCTTTTGATGGGGTTCTTCACCAAATAGTGTTGGGTCGATGTCCCCACCGCCAGTAAGCAGCAGCCCGTCAAGCGTTTCAGCTAATCTTTCAATTTCGTCATCATCCAGAAGATTTGGAACAACAACTGGCACGGCACCGGCATTTATCAATGAATGGATATTATCCATTGATACAGAAAGGTTATGATCATCTAAATTTGACGTAACTCCAATAATTGGTTTCATATTCGGCACCTCAGGTTTTATAGTTTAGAAGATTATTCTATAGAACCGTGAAGAAGTCCTATCTGCTATAAAAAAAAGAACAGAATAAAAAAAACTGTCCAAAAGTCAGTATTTCTGACTTTTGGACAGTCCATGTTTTTTATTAATATGGATCCGTTTCATGGCTTTTCTCAACCGCTTCTTTTGATGCCTGGTTTTCAGCGATTGAACCTTGGCCATATTTAGACCTTCCAGCGTCACGGCCTGGAATTTGTTCTTCCCCGCTCATCGCCTGGATCTCTTTCATGACTTTCCCGGTTTCTTCCTTGACACGGCGGCCATAATCTTCATCTGCTTTTGTGAAATGCTCAAACATAGCATCCTGAATCCGTTTGTCGCATACCGCTAAAGCTTCAGACAGGTTTTTGATCAGTTCATCCCGCTCCCAGTCATCAAAGCTCCTGTAAGTATGGCCGGCCTGGCCGTAATTATTTGGCCGATCAATCGGTGCGCTCATGGCTGCCGCATTATAAGTTGGCCGATGCGGAATGCGCCCTTCTTCCGGTGCTTCCTTAAAGCCGCCCTTCATTGAAGGCTCATAATTGATATGCGGATTATCTCCTGCCTCTTTCGGGTCGCGAATATCCATTTGGCCGCGCTGCTGATTCGTACGTACAGGCGATTTCGGCGCGTTGACCGGCAATTTTAGATAGTTCGCTCCAACGCGATAACGCTGTGTATCGGAATATGAGAAAGTCCGGCCCTGCAGCATCTTATCATCGGAAAAATCCATTCCATCAACAAGTACTCCCGTTCCAAAAGCCGCCTGTTCAATTTCTGCATGGTAATCCACTGGATTGCGATCAAGCACCATGCGGCCAACAGGAAGCCAAGGAAACTGATCCTCCGGCCAAAGCTTGGTATCATCAAGGGGATCAAAATCCAATTCTGGATGGTAATCATCCTCCATAATCTGTACAAAAAGCTCCCATTCCGGATAATCTCCCCGTTTAATCGCCTCAAATAAATCCTGTGTAGCATGTCCGACATTTTTAGCCTGAATCTCGCTTGCCTCTTCCTGTGTCAGATTGCGGATCCCCTGCTTTGGCTCCCAGTGATATTTCACAAGTACAGCTTCCCCTTTTTCATTCACCCATTTATAGGTATTGACACCCGATCCCTGCATGTGACGATATGTAGCGGGTATTCCCCATGGGGAAAATACAAAAGTAATCATATGTGTAGCTTCGGGTGTGCGAGATACAAAGTCAAACATCCGCTCGGGATTTGGCACATTTGAAACAGGGTCAGGCTTGAAGGCGTGAATCATGTCAGGGAATTTCATCGCATCACGGATAAAGAAGATCTTCAGGTTATTGCCGACCAAATCCCAGTTTCCATCCTCAGTATACATTTTTACGGCAAAGCCTCTAGGATCACGTGCTGTTTCGGGTGAATCCTTCGCACCTGCCACAGTTGAAAAGCGGACCATTAGTGGCGTCCTCTTCCCTGCACCAGAGAAGACCTTGGCACGTGTATACTTCTCAACCGGCTCATCGCCCACTTTTCCGTATGTTTCAAAGTAACCGAATGCTCCTGCTCCTCTTGCGTGCACCACACGCTCCGGAACCTCTTCCCTGTCAAAATGGGAGATCTTCTCAATGAAATGATAATTTTCCAAAGTAGCAGGTCCACGATTGCCTATCGTGCGAATGTTTTGGTTATCCGTAACAGGATGCCCCTGCCGGGTTGTCAGTGTCTCACGACTAACATTCTGCTCAATTTCTGTATTCATATCTTTGTTATCTGCCACAATCAAACCTCCTAGCAACGAATGACCATATTTTTCCTCTGATTCAAAAATTTATACTTGAGTTTACCTTAAATGTTAAGTATTGGATCTGTTACCATATTAGATTGCCTGGTTATCATACCCATCAAAAATGGAAATGAAACCTTATTGAGTAAATGTACTTAATTAATTTAGTCGGAATAATGTTCATATCTTTGTAAAAAATATTCTTGTCCAGGGGAGGTGTAGACATGCCGAATCTTAATGATAACAAGTTCAAAAAAATTCAATCTGAGAGCCAAAAGCAGGGTAAAACATACGAAGAGTATGCTGCTGAACTGGAAGCGAACAAAATGAAAGCTCAAAAGAGAAAATAAATGACAGTGAGGCAGGAATCGATCCTGCCTTTTTAGTACCCGCTGCTAAGCAGGAATTGCCGCTGTATGTACCATTTCTGTTCCCAACACAATCTAACATGTAAAGGATATATTTAATAATTTGTCCGCATCCCGGTCATAGTTTGTTAACATTTACGCATTAGAATGTAAATGTACCGAAACATCATAAAGCCCTTTTTCTTTACCCCTTCAGGTCCGGCCCTTTTTAAGCGGCCGGATTTTTTATGTCTATCTTTTTACCGCTTGACACTAAAAGTTCCGTTACCTGCCTAAAAAAAGCCCCTCTCAAATGAGAAGAGCTTTCCATTCATCCTTTGCCAGCCTGAAATCCCGGATATTGTGTCATGCCTCCATCAGCATACAAGGTCATTCCGGTGACATAGCTGGCTTCAGTGGATGCCAGCCATACTGCACAAGCTGCTATTTCTTCCGGCTTGCCGATATAGCCCATGGGAATGAGCTCAACGACACCTTTTTTCAATTCAGGGTCTGAGAATTTTTCCGCATTAATGGGTGTATCAATAGCACCAGGGGCAATGCAGTTCACCCGGATACCGTGCGGGGCAAATTCTAGCGCAAGGGTCTCGGTCATCAATTTGACTCCGCCTTTGCTTGCTGCATAATGAACAAAATGAGGCCATGGAATTTCCTGATGAACAGATGACATATTTATGATCGATCCTTTTATTTTGTTTTCCAGCATGTAGTCAATCGCTTCACGGCAGCCGATAAATTGTCCCGTCAGATTTGTAGATATAACTTTGTTCCAATCCTCCAGGGTGAGTTCTTCTGATGGGACTTCATTTTCGATCCCCGCATTATTAATCATGACATCGAGAGATCCGAACGTTTTAATGGCATGGGCGATCATTCTTTTAACATCCTCTTCCTTTGTAACATCCCCCTGGATGGCAGAGGCGCTGCCGCCAGCTTTCTCAATCGTTTCTATAATTCCCTGCACTTCCTGTTCCTCATTAAAATAATTAATGACTACCTTCGCTTTTTCAGCACCGAACCGTTCTGCCATTGACTTTCCCAGCCCGGACGCTGCGCCGGTAATAACGACAACTTTCCCTTCAAGACTTGGATACATAAGATCACTCCCCTATTTTTTCGTAAAACCCAGCAATACTCCCCCAGCGATAATAAACAAACAGCCAAGGAGAACCATAAACACCTGTTTTTTGCTTTTACGCTCATTTAAAAAGAAAAGCCCGCCAATGGTTGAAATTACTATTCCGGTCTGAGAAAGGGAAAAGCTGGTGGCCACGCCGATCTTCGGGAGGGAAAGCAGCAATCCCAGATTCCCGGTGCTCCAAATCAGCCCCGTAATGATATTACGGATTGCATATTTGTTATATGGCTTGCGGCGGAGGGTTATGAGGAATGCTCCTGTTACCATTCCAATCGCCTGCGGCAGTATGGCAGACCAGCCGTCAATTTCAAACCAGCGGATTAGTACAACATACCCGACAAAGCCTGCGGTCGATAAAAGGAGTACAAGCAGGCCTTTCTTGAGGCTTTTTCCCTGTTCCTTGTCATCCCCCTGTTTCAAAGAAGTCAGAATTGCACCAACAATGATGCAGACCAGAGAGGTGACTCCGATGATAATGCTCATCGTTGTTTCCCATTCTTTAAAAATGAATACTCCAAAAAAAGTTGTTCCAATAAGCTGCAGACCTGTGGACATTGGGGCTGTCTTTGCAACACCCAAATAGCGGACTGCCCCAAACTGATTTTTCTGCCCGATCGACCAGAACAAACCAGAAATAAAGCCGACTGACCAAACAATATTGGAAAGATCCGGTCTCTTAAAAAGATAGACAGCGATGGCAAATAATAGGGCTCCTATTGTCGTGCCAAGCGTCTGGCTGTCCTCGTCCCCGCCAAGCTTGTTGCTGACAAATACAATACTGCCCCATGAAACCGCTGCAATGAGGGCTAATAGAATTCCTGTCATGGTGTGTACCTCATCTTTCGATTTTATGTACATTTTTAGATTGCAGTTATATAAGGACTCTTATTCCACAAGCCAAAAAAGTATTGAATTATTTTTTATTATTCCTCTTATTTAAACCGCTAAAACCATAATTAACAGCAACCTATCTATTTAATAGTCGTTTAACAGATATTTCAATATAATAATTTATCGCACAATTTATAATATTTGTGTTAAACTAACAAATATCACTGTCGGATAACAGTGATAAGCCATTATTCTCTTTTATATAATAATCACTTCGGAGGGAATCGAATGAAAAACGCAATCAGCAAGTGGAACCAAATAAGCCTGGTAAAAAGAATTCTTCTGGGCATCATCGCAGGTATCGCCCTCGCTTTGACTATTCCGAAAGCAGCAGGATGGGTGTCTATCTTCGGTACTTTATTTGTAGGTGCATTAAAAGCTGTGGCACCGGTACTGGTTTTTTTCCTGGTCATGCATGCCATTTCCAAACATAGAAGCGGACAGCAGACAAATATGAAGTCCATTATAGCTCTTTATGGTTTAAGCACCTTTTTAGCCGGACTTGTCGCAGTAGTAGCAAGCTTTATTTTTCCTGTTACCCTTTCACTTGCACCGGGAGCAGAGGATGTAACACCTCCAGGAGGGATAGCTGAAGTTCTTACAACCCTGCTGACCAATGTTGTGGACAACCCGGTCAATGCACTGATCAATGGCAATTATATCGGCATTCTGACTTGGGCAATCCTGCTTGGCATTGCCTTAAGAAAAGCAGCTGACACTACAAAAAACATGCTCGCAAATTTCTCAGATGCCATCTCGACTCTGGTTAAATGGGTAATTAGTTTCGCCCCAATAGGAATTATGGGCCTTGTGTTTGATGCCATTGTCAGCAATGGTATATCAGCATTGATGGATTACGGCAAGTTACTGTTCATCCTCCTGGGCTGCATGTTCTTTATCGCTCTGGTTGTAAATCCGATTATCGTATTTTTAAATATTCGCAGAAATCCATATCCGCTTGTTTTTAGATGCTTACGAGAAAGCGGAATTACAGCGTTCTTCACACGCAGCTCAGCAGCTAATATTCCTGTAAATATGAGCTTATGCGAAAAACTTGGACTGGATGAAGATACGTATTCCGTATCCATCCCATTAGGCGCAACGGTTAATATGGCTGGTGCAGCTGTTACAATTTCTGTTCTGACTCTTTCAGCCGTTCACACATTAGGTATTCAAGTGGATTTTGGAACAGCTCTAATCCTTAGCGTGTTAGCAGCAGTTTCTGCCGCAGGTGCTTCAGGTGTTGCAGGCGGATCCCTTCTTCTCATTCCTTTAGCAGCCAGCTTATTCGGAATTCCGGATGACGTAGCTATGCAGGTTGTCGGGGTAGGATTCATTATTGGCGTATTACAGGATTCATGTGAAACAGCCCTTAACTCTTCCTCAGATGTTCTATTTACTGCTACAGCTGAATATGCCAAAAAGCGCAAGGAAGGCAAAGTTGCAAAACTTAGTGCATAAATAAATAAAGGAGTCACTCTTAAGGTGACTCCTCCACTGAAGCCCAGTCGTTTAAGATGGGCTTTTTTTTATGTATTCTGCCACTAGATGCTATTAGTCTTTACCATTCACTTCGCGTTTGCATCAGGCTGGTGAATTCCGAAAATATTGCCTTCCGTATCCTTGAAGTATCCCTGCCAAGCCATACCTGGAAGAGCATACTTCGGCAATGCTACAGTGCCGCCATTCTCAAGGATTCTGCCTTCCGCGGCATCGTAATCTTCCACACCAATTGTGCAGGAATATCCGTTTATCGCTTGATTAGCTCCTAGAGGCGGTCCCTGGCGCTGCATCAGAGCACCATTAATGCCCGGCTCTTCATCATTTCCAGTCACTGCTCCATAATAAGGCATTCCGGCATATTCACTCCAATCCTGAAATGACCATCCAAATACCTCTCCATAAAATTTTTTAGCCCGCTCCATATCATCTGCATGGACTTCAAAATGAATTAATCTTCCCATAGTCTCCTCCTTGTAACGAAATCGCTTACACACATTTAATTATAATACTTATGGCAGTGATTTAAACGAATGTTTGAATTAATTTTATTAATCTATAATATGACATATAGATGCATCTTTAAGAAAAATATTATTACGATTTTTCGAAGATTAGTTTACTATCCTCATTTGCACAAAAAGCACCCTCACCCTGGAACACTCATTTAGGGTCGGGTGCTTTTACTTTTTCTTAAACTATCATCTTAATAAATTCCCACTGCATCAAATCCAGCAGCAGTTGCCGTTTGTTCGGGGCTGCCTTCCCCGTATAGGTCAATGGCAGATTGGACAATAGCCTGGCGTGCATCACTGAAATCAGAATTAGAGATCAAATAAACAGTTAATGCACGGTAATAAATTTTCCCAAGCTTCTCCCTGCCAATTTCCTGCCCGATCAGGTAGGCGGCATGGCTGGTAATAGAGGAGTTCACATGAACACCACCATTGTCGACATTTAGAGGCATGTCGTAAAATTCATCCATATGAGCCGGATAGACACCGCTGCCATATGCCGCTCTTTGCGGATTACTTACGACAACACTATTTGGGTCGCTTAAGCTGCGCAATCTCGTAACACCATCGGCTTTAGCAGCTGGTGCCATAATGTCCTCGCCCATTTCCCAGTCGTCATCGTCAACCAGAACCCCAAAGACATCAGCGAAGGATTCGTTCAAGGCTCCGGATTGATTCCGGTATGCAAGGTTGGCAGTATGAGAGATTACACCATGTGTCATTTCATGGGCGGCAACATCAAGTCCTGCCGATAATGAAATGAAAAACTCGCCATCCGCATCGCCATAAGCCATATAACGGCCGTTCCAGAATGCATTGTTATAATCTGTTCCCATGTGAACATATGAATTGATTGCCATTCCTTCTCCATCAAGAGAATTGCGGTCATGCTCATTCAGGAAATACTCATATACCCTTTCCGAATTATAATGCGCATCTACTGCAGCACGGTCATAATCCCCTATAAATGCAGCCGAATTCCCGACATACAGGGCATCATTATTTGAATCCCAATCATTTTTAGAATCAAAAGTAAAAATTCCGTCCAAATTCTCATGAGAGTAATCTGCTAACGCAAACTTTGTCCCGGATGCACCTTCTTTCGTTCGGGTAATATGAAGCTCCCTAAGATCTCCATTTACGCCTTTTCCGAATCCTTTCTGGGTTTTATTTTCTTCAACATGCAGGATTCCATTGTACTGATCAATGACTTCACCCGATTTGGCATCTACAAACACAAACCAGTTTCCAGGTTCATCTCCCATGAAGTTTACATTTACTTTATAGGCTGTATGATTTTCCCCTTCAAACGGATAGATAACAAGTTCAGAAGTTGGCTCATATGTAAGATCTTTTGGAGCACTGACAGCGGATAAAGCTGTTTTTACTGCAGCATCACGTTTTAAAGACACCGACGTGTCCACTGCTTCATCGGCAATTGCCTGATTTACTCTTCCGTTCACGGATACTACCTCATTATTTTTATTATAATGAACAATTACTTCGGACCCTTCTACTTTCACACCATTGACCGCATGATTAAACCTGACGTGGGTCATGCCAAGCTCATCTTTTTGTACATTTTTCACTTCCAGGTTTTTATCAGGACTTTTAATACCTGTTTGATCCTGATGCTTTTTTAAATAATTTAATGCATTCTCCGGAGTACTGGAAGAGAATTTTTCTGCAAATCTCTCTTTTACAAATAAAGGAACACTTGCTTTCTCATTCCACTCCTTGGAAGCATGTACAGGCTGAACCTTCTCTGAATCTGCCGGCTGGGCAAAAACATTTACAGGAATGGAACCTGCAAGTAACGCGGATGACAGCAATACAGGTGCAAGCAGCTTTTTTTTCATTATTTTGACCTCCTATTATTTAGATACTCTAAATTATAGAATAGGAGACTGTTGATCGAATGAATAATACGAATTATTTTTATATTGAATAAAATGTCGAATTGATAGTTAAAAATTACCAAATCTCTTTCCTTATACTAAATTATAATTAATATACAGGCCGAATCTATCATTTTGTAGTTAACGAAGCTTTTTTGTCTATTCTGTGTACGCTACAATATTGTCACACAACAATAAAGAAAGATTTTATTGCGCAATTATATATACCCCATATAGTATATTGATATAAACAATATTAAATACAGCAGCATTAAAGGTGCTGCATGAACTTGTGAAGGAGTGAACACTTATCCATTTTAATGGGAATAAATCAATTTAAGCATATTTAAAAATAGTCAGGAGGAATATGTCATGTCAAAAAAAATTGTCATTGTAGGCGGAGTTGCCGGCGGTGCTACTGCTGCTGCACGATTAAGAAGATTAGATGAAAAGTCAACGATCGTCCTGTTTGAACGGGGTGAACATATCTCGTTCGCCAATTGCGGCCTTCCCTATTATATCGGTGAAACCATTAAAGACCGGAATAAGCTTCTATTGCAAACGCCAGAGGGTATGAGCAAAAAATTCAATCTGGATGTCCGCAATCTTTCAGAAGTTATCGGAATAAGCCGTGAACAAAAAAAAGTGGAAGTCAAAAACCTCCGAACCGGTGAAATATATGAGGAATCATATGACACTCTTCTTTTATCACCAGGAGCAAAACCAATCGTGCCGCCTATTGAAGGACTATCAGATGCGCTAAATGTTTTCACACTCAGGAATATTCCGGATACAGATAAAATAAAGGCATTTGTTGACGAGCGGCATCCGGAAAGGGCTGTTGTGATTGGAGGAGGATTTATCGGGCTTGAAATGGCAGAGAATTTGGCAGAGCGCGGAATTCACGTATCGGTGGTGGAATTAGGCAAGCAGGTGATGGCCCCTATCGATTATGAAATGGCCTCTATTGTTCATTCGCACCTCATTGACAAAGGAGTCGATTTGATATTAGAGGATGGAGTCAAGGCGTTTAATCAGAATGGGAAAACCATCGAACTGGCAAGCGGGACAGAGCTTTGCACCGACTTGGCGATTTTATCCATAGGGGTAATACCTGAAAATAAGCTGGCCCTCTTGGCAGGGCTGGATGTGGGACAGCGCGGGGGAATTCTGGTAAACGAGTATCTGCAAACGGAAGATCCAGATATTTACGCCATTGGCGATGCCATTGAAGTGAGGGATTTTATCAATGGAAATGCAGCAATGATACCTTTAGCAGGCCCGGCTAACCGCCAGGGAAGAATTGCAGCTAATAATATTTACGGGAAGCAGGAAAAGTATAAAGGGACACTCGGTACATCCATTGCCAAAGTATTTGATTTAACCGTCGCATCCACAGGTATCAATGAAAAACAGCTGGCACAGCTGGGCATTAACTATCAGGCTGTGCATATTCATCCAAGCTCCCATGCAGGGTATTACCCTGGAGCCGCTCCAATCAGTTTAAAGCTGCTCTTTAGTCCCGATACAGGAAAAATCTATGGTGCACAGGCAGTTGGAGAAGATGGAGCAGACAAACGAATTGATGTAATTTCCACAGCCATAAAAGGGAATTTGACTGTGTTTGATTTGACCGAAATTGAGCTTTCCTATGCTCCGCCATTTTCATCTGCAAAGGATCCTGTCAATATGGCAGGGTATGTGGCAGAAAACATCATGAATGGCGACACGGTGACCGTCCAGTGGAATGAAATAGATGAAATCGTTGAAAATGGCGGTCTCCTGATCGACGTCCGGGACCCAATCGAAAGGGAAATGGGCTATATTCCAGGTTCTATTAACATTCCGCTGAGTGAAATTCGTGAACGCCTGAGGGAAATCCCTAAGGACAAAACGGTTTATGTTTCATGCCAGGTTGGGTTAAGAGGCTATTTAGCTTCCCGTATTCTCAAAGAAAATGGTTTTGTTGTAAAAAATCTGGATGGGGGCTGGAAAACATATTCAGCTGTTCATCACCAGAAAAAGAGAACCATCAATCCAGATCACAAGGAGCACATTCATCCATCTATCTGCATTGATGCATCCGGGTTAACCTGTCCCGGGCCTATTATGGAGGTTCATAAAAATATAAAGTCCCTCCAGCCAGGTGAATATCTTCAGATCACCACAACTGATTGCAATTTTATGAAAGATATTGCTTCATGGTGTGAAAAAAATGGGCATATGCTGGTTCAAACTGAGCGCAGCGGCAAACAATATCAAACTACTATCCAAAAAGGATAAGTGTTTTTCAGGATCTTATGCATGAGAAAAAGGAGAATATCAAACTCCTTTTTCTCATGCTTAGGTTTCTATAGTACAAAATAGGCATTCTGCCTTATAATATGAGATGGCATTATTAAATGGAGGTGAATGATCCAATGGGAAACATACATAATACATTTGGGTTAAACAAATTCAAAACGATGAAGGAAACATCTAAGGGTGTTGAATTTAAACATATTGGAAACGGCGAAGTCATTTATCTGCTTCCGAATAAAGAAATTACGATTGTGTTAAATCCAAAAACCGTTGAAGGCAATAAGAAGCTGGAGGAAAAATCCACTGGTCTGCGTCATAGTACAGTCCTGCGGGAATTCCCTAAACGGGAACATACTGGAAATGAACCAATTTCCTTTGGATATGCATATAAATTTTTATCTGAAGATGAATTAGATGCATTTCTTGATGAGTTAAATACACTTAGTTTCTAAAAAAGGTTCCTTCCCCTAATTACTAAAGTAACCTGGGGCGGGAAGCATTATTTCTTTTTCTGCCTAAACAAATCAATCGATTTATATCCTTGTGATAAAATATCGACCATTTGCGCTTCCCGTTTCTCACGGGTTTTCTCCTGCTTAACAGAAAAAATGTAGCGAGCCCAATCTTTTTGGTAACCCGGTGTCTAATCCTGAAAAAATTTCAATTCATCTGGATAGTCCGCTAAGAGTTTTTCAACATCTTGTACATTATCCTGATAATCAGCCACACATTGACTAGGAGACGATGACTTTTTCTCTTTTTTCTTTTCACGCTTCAATCCAACAACCGTAAAGACATCATCCATACTTACCATTCTCGAGAATTTCACTTCGCTATTTTCCACATACCCGTCTTCTTCCACTTTCATTGCCGGAAAAATATCATCCCTATGAACGTATGTATCATAACGTTTATTCCCTTTTTTAGGAAAAGCGAAAAATAAATATCCTTTTTCAAGCAGGAGTTCTTCATTAATTACTTTTCGAGTATAAATCACCATTTCATCAATTGTTTCTACAAAGATGAAGATTGAATCATGTTCACCTGATAAAGTAGTTTTGCATTCATTAAATACATCATAGTCAATTGGCTGGTTGAGGACAGCCAAATTATTATATTTGTTAAGCTTTAATTTATCAATGATTGACATAACATGCTGCTCCTTTATACTTTCTCTTTTTGATTTATGGATTAAACTATTCTTAAACCGATACAATTTTGTCTAACTACATTCTTTAGTTACATAATATTAATCACACAAGTCTATCACTTGTTTGCTTGCTATTTTGCTCACAAAAGTGTTAAGAAACTAAAAGCTAAAATAAACGGAAGTCTCTTTGACTTCCGTTTATTTTATAATTGAGTTTATATAATCGAGTGTTTCTTCTTTTCCTATCGGATTATGACCTTGTTTTTCATCTGCGTATAGTTGAATATGGAGCCTGTCGGCAAACACCTTCTCAGACATCCCCTTCAAATCTGTCATAAACGGAATCAGGTGGTTCATCATATCCTTTTCGGATGATATATTTTGTAAGTAATAGATCTTCGGTACGTAATTTACTTTTTTATAAAGTTCAATGACAATGATTCGGTCTTTATATCTCTTTTTTACTTCTTCTATTGTAAGGTTTGGATAGGATACATCCAACATCTGTTTTACTAGGTGCGGGTAAAAGTTGGTGACAATTGTCTGGGGGTTGTTAACGATTACAGTAGTACCTTTTATAAGCCCGGCTAACATTAAAGACATAAAACCTCCGGCAGAACTTCCATAAAAGTAAACATTATTCTTCTTATAATTTAGCTTTAAGATCATTTTATTCAAGAGTACTGACACATCCTTCAAGTAATGCCTGTCAGCTGTACCATTTCCCCATCCAATTGTCAGTTTATCCCACAAGTATAAAGTAGGATCATTGTAATAGATAAGCGATTCCTTAAAATCATCGATCCACGCATGACGCTGAAAGACTGGCGGCTTCATTCTGGTTGGATCAAATGAACCAGAACCTAAGATAAGCAATTTTTCAGAATTTCTTATTCTTATTAAAAATTCAAAGAGAACCCCATGCCAGTCTACAATTAATATATATGGAGCACCTTTTTTAAAACTAAAGTTGTTAAGTTGGTCATATTTAATTTTATATCTTTTATAAGAGTTTAACATTTTAACTCTACCCTTCTTGTCATATTCGACCTTTTTATCATTTATATGACTAGAATTCCTTGAATGATTGTATGCTTGTCTCTGTACTTACAAGGTTTGGGTAAACCATTAAATAATGTTATTTGAAAGATATGAAGGCATGCGAATTATTCTCTCGATCAGTGTAGTGAATGATCTTTAATGGAGACAGAATATTCTAATCCCCATATGACTTACCCGCCAAATGATAAAGTTCAAAAACCGCAGATGTGTCTGAAACAGACAGGCTTTTTCTGTGGTTTCAGCAATAGGTTAAAAATTGGACTAACATTACCGAAGGTACTCCAATTTATCTTTACTTTTCATTTAAGTTCTATAGATTGGCCTCTGCGACTCTCCCCAGCCTGCAAACCCCCTCTGTTATTTCTTTCTCATCAGCAAAGCTGAAAGAAAGGCGAAGACATTCTGTTCCAGCTGCCTGATTTATGAAAAAGTACTTGCCAGGAATAAAAGATACCCCCTCTGCAAGGGCATGTGTCAGCAGTTGCGATGTATCAGCACCAGGGAATTTCACCCAAACAAAGTACCCGCCTTCAGGCACATACCATGAAGCTGCTTCAGGAATGTACTGTTCCAGTGCAGAGATCATAGCCGCGCATTTCGACCTGTATGACTCTCTCAAGTTTACTAGTTTTTCATTAAAATCTGTGTTTGCTAAATAAACAGCCATGGCAGCTTGAGCAAACGGATGGTTCAGATCTTTTTTAAACCAGGCGCATGCATGGATGATTTCACTTGTTCCGGCTATCCATCCTATACGCATGCCCGGAGCCACTATCTTTGATAGCGAACCGACATGCAGAACTCGGGAGTTTTGATCCATTGCTTTTAGAGCCGGAAGACTTTTATTAAAAAATAATTCCCCATAAGCATCATCCTCTACTATTAGGAAATTAAATTTGTCCGCAAGCTCCAATACATGCTGCCTGCGCTCTTCTGTCATTGTTGTTCCTGTTGGGTTTTGAAAGGTCGGGATCGTATAAAGAAAACGCGGAAGGGCAAGCCCTTTTTGATTCCTTTCCTCCAGGATCTCTTCCAACGCCTCTGTTTGAAGTCCGTCCTTGTCTACAGGAATACTAATTATCTGTTTGGTGTAATTTTGGAAAATCTCTAAAGCCTCCATATAGGTGGGGGACTCTATTGCAATAATTGTCTCCTCATCAAGGAGAATGCGGGCAATCAAATCGATTGCCTGACAGGCACCCGAAGTTATCAAAAGCTCACTTTCCGTTACAGATATCCCCCGCTCTTTCAATCTTTCTAAAATCTGCTCCTTTAATTTTGCTGTTTTTGGACTGCCTATATAATGGAGCGGTAAATCATGTTCTTCATCTAATAGACAATTAACAGCTGCCTTTACCTCTTCATCCGGCACAAGGTCAGGTGCCGGGTAGCCGCAATGCAGGCGTATACAATCATCCGGTATCTCCGGAATCCACTCCCCTGGGGGAGTATTCTGAAGCGCCTTTTTGATTTTATCAGTAAAAAAAGAATCATCATTCACTTCGATCTACACCCTTCCAGCACTATTATTATTAAGTATAATTGTTCCAAAAACCTAGAAAAGCAAGTTTTCTTCGAAATGTCTTTTTACTTTTCCCCAATCTTCCTTTATAACACTATATAGGACAGTATGGCGAATGGTCCCTTCTTTTCGTATCATATGATTTCGAAGGACGCCCTCTTTTACCGCACCGGTACGTTCGATCGCTTTTTGTGAACGGAAGTTTTCATGTCCGGTTTTAATTTGTACGCGATTCACGGACAGTTCTTCAAAACAGTATGTTAATAATAAATATTTACAGTTTGAATTAATATTCGTGCGCCAATAAAGAGGGTTTATCCATGTTGAGCCGATTTCGAGCCGTTTATGCAGGATTGAGATATCGAGAAACCAAGTAGCACCGATGATATTCCCTGTTTTTTGATGGACAATGACAAAAGCAAAGTCGGTGCCCTGCTCACGTTTTTGTAACGCATCGTTGACGTATTGAATTACCCGGCTTTTATCAGTTAAATCAACAGACATATGCTCCCATATACGATGATCCTGTGCCGCTTCATAAATTCCCTCTGCATGCTCAAGTTCCATCGGAATTAATTGAACAATATCATTCTCTAATCTTTGCATGCCAACACTCTCCTTGAAACAATTAAACCTCTTTTCATTGATTCCGACAAATATGCAGCAACTATCATCATGAGATTCTCCATCTCCACTAATATATAAATACAATTATCACACTGCTGTTTTTACAGCCAGTATCAGCCCGGTAGCCCAATCCAATTCTGTTATGTCCAGGTCAGGTCTGTCCTGCAGAGTTTTTAGAAGTTTTGTGGCTTTGATCCGGAATTCTTCAGGCAATTTCTGCTGCGGAAACACATCGTGAATCACATAAAAACCGCCGATATTTAAATGATCCAGAGTTTTGTCCAGAAGCTCGAATTTCCCCGGCCATGTGTCAGCAAAAATAAAATCGAATCCTTCGGACAGGCTATTGATAAATGCTGCGCCGTCCTCACAGCAAAATGTAATTCTGCTGTCATTACCGAGGTACTTTCTTGCAATCGATTGCACTGTCGAATCAATGTCAACAGTCGTAAGCTTACTGCTTTCATCCATCCCATCCATGATCCATGAAGCAGACGCTCCCGTGCCTGTTCCCAGCTCCAAGAAGCTTCCCCCTGGTTTTGAGGCAGCCAGCCCCTTTAGTAAAAACCCTGTTTTTCGATCACATGACTGCCCGAAGCCGAGCACATCTGATTCCTGTAATATCCTTGAATATGCTTCCGGCACCTGTATAACGCCGTTTTCCATTTTACCATTCCTCCTCTTTCTTCGTTCTAATCTAACCAAGCTCAAACTATAAAAGAGCATCAAAAAAAGGCCTCTCAGTATAAGAGGCCTTTACTATTAAAAACGACCTCTTATCTCACAGAGCTTAAACTCTGTTGGAATTAGCACCTTCCTGACATAATCAGGGGTTGCTGAGGCTTCGCAGGGCCAGTCCCTCCACCTCTCGTGATAAGAATTGTGAATACTTATTGATTTTCACCCAAGTATTGCATAGTTTCAGTAAAATGGCAATACTTTCATTCTTTTAAATCTAATGAACTGCTTCCTCTCCCTGATAAATCCTAAATGCCGGAACAATCGTATCCGACACAATTTCTTTCCCCTTTTCACGGATGAAGTCCAATTTATAGTACGCTTCGAATCTCTGGCTGATTTCTGTTTTCACCAATTCAGGCGGAGTGACGACGATGAATTGGAACTTCAGCTTATCGGCTACAGCGAAAATAGGATCGAGCACATGGGCAGAAGCAGCTTGGCCGAAGGGATTATCACAGACTAGCGGAACCCAGCTTTGATCGGTTTCACTCTTGACCGAAAGAAGCATCATCATCATGACCATGCGGGCAGAAAGCTTTTGACCGCCGCTGCCATCTGATTTCGTCCTTGAACCCTGGTTGATCGTCTGCCAGGTCGAATAATGCTCACGCTGCGGTTTACCGTACATGAAGGCATTGTCTGTACGCATGTTATAAACCAGGAGCTCCGGATAGCGATTTCTGAGGGAAACAAATAAAATTTGCTCATCACTGATAAGCTGTTTGATTTCCTGTTCCAGCATCGGATTATTATCATCAATCATCTCAAATCGCTTTGTAATTTTATTAATGGCTGAAACGAAATGCTGCTTCAGTAAAGGTTCAACATCTTCCGCTTTTTTAGGCAGGATATCTTCTTTAAGCTGGACGAGCGGGAAAGAACCCCTTTCATTCTTAAGCTTCATTTTCGAAATCATCGAGCGAATTGACTCTGAAATGCTCATTACCTTCATGCTTGCCCGGCTTGCCCAGAAGTTTTGCGCCTTTTCCGCCCGTTCTTTGTCGCGCTCCAGCTGCTCCAGGCCGCTCTGAGAAAAGCGCTTCATGTTCTGGACGACACTTTGAATATGCGCATAATGCCTTGTATCCATATGATCGAGCGTAGTTAAGACTTCATTCTTAAAGCGAATTTCCCAATCCTTGCCTTCAATAGAAAGCTTTAAATTTCTTAGTGATTGTTCAATCTTCGCATGCTTCTCTTGCCCTTCATCCTGAATAGCCTGATGTTTTTCACTCCAGGATAGGATGCTTTGCTTTCCATGACTCTTTATTTTTTCTATATCCTCATCCGAAAAAGCTGCCGCTTCCTCTTTAAGAATGACGGATAAATGCAATTGATCTTTTTCAAACTCAGTTATACTTTGTTCTGTCTCTTTTTTGCGCTCTTCCGTCTTCTTTATTTCTGCATTTGTCTGTTTGGTCTGATCAGTAATTTCAACCGTCTTCACTTCCAGATCAAGCTCTTCCCATTCTTCAGGCTGCTGGTCATGCTTGGCCACTTTTTTAGAGGTTTTTTTACGCTGATCCATTCCATGCTTTAAGGAAGTTTCCGCAATGGTTACGGTCTTTTCCTGCTCACGCTCTTCTTTCTCTGCTGCCTTTGTTTCCTTTGCAGCTGTCTGAACCATATTTTCCAAAATACTTATTGGTTCATCCGGTACAGAAGCATCCTTCCACTCTTCATTAAGGGCATGAAGTTTTTTCTCCAGCTTCCTTTGCTGCTTCTGTTCCGCATCTCTTGTCGCTTGAATCGCGAGCAGTTCACTGGCTTGTTCTTCTTTTGATTTTTTCAGCTGTTTAAGCTCTCCAATGCTGCCAATGATTTCTTCTAAAATATAGGGTGATAATCGCGGAACCTCTTCAGAAGCTTCTGCTTTCTCAGCGGCTGGAAAAGCTGCACCTTCAATAAAGAAGCCGATCTTCTTAATGTTTTGTTCGGCTGACAGCTTCCATTCCAGATAGGTCTGGCTCCACTTTTCCTGAAGGTCAGCGATGGTCTGAAGCTCATTTCCCAGCTCATTCTGCAGCTTTTCGAAAGCTTCCTTTTGTTTCTCTTTTTCCTGCTTTACCCGTTTATTTTCCTGATGCATCGACTTTTCTCGGTTAAATTCCGCTAAGGATTCCGCATCTTTAGATAGCTTTTCAATCTTTTTCTTCGTCTTTTCCAGCTGTTCTCTAAGTCCCAGCTGCAGTTCTTTTTCTTTTTCCTCCTGCACGATGATAGCCTGCAATTCCGTTTTCCTCGAAAGCAGGGCTTCCTTTTCCTGAAGAAGTTCTTTTTCGATATCACCGGCAAGGTCATGGGAAAGGAATCGGTCGATTTCTTTTATAATGCGGCGCAGCGCTGTTTCTGTTTTTTCCAACTCTGCAAGCGTATCTTTCTGATCTTCTATTTGTTTCGCAATCTGAATCTTCCAGTTTGTGAACTGATTTTTATCCGCCAGCAGCTCCTTCTCCGTCCCGGTGATCATCACAAAGGCATTCTGCTGATTTTCGCCCGCCATTTCTTCCCGCATAAAAATCGGGACCGGACTTTTATACATCCTTCCGCTAAGGACCTGCTTATTGATTTTTTCCCATTGCGGCCTGCTGACTACTAAGCCGTACGGCAGAAGAGGATGAGAAAGCATGTGGCTCGTCATTTCATCCGGCTTTAAGGATTGGAGAAATTGGGATCCGTAAAATACGTCAATCCCCGTCTTTTCATCAATCCATTCCTTCAGTTCCTGCACATCATTATTGGCAATCCAGAAATGCTCATCATTCAAGGCATAATCCAGCTGCGTTTCCCAGAGTGCTTTCTTTAATTCTTCCCCTTGCTCGCGATTTTGAACGAGGAGCTCTTCCACTTCCAGGGCATATTTTGATAAAAGGGCATTCGTGAATGGTGCTGTTACACCTTGCAGAAAACCTTGCAGATGATCGAACAGCTTTGTTTCTTTTTGCTGCTGCTCTTCACTGTTCTTTTTTAGCTCTTCACACTTTTCTTCTGAAAACTGAATGGATTGTGCGAGTGTACCATGGGAAGAAGCAAGCTGGTTCTGCTTTTCATTTGAACTATGCTCTTTTGCCTGTATATCTTTGAGTGCCGCTTCTTTGGTTTCTATCTGTTTATTCAGATTTTCAATAAAACCCGTTAAATCATAGGTAATGCGGTCACCGAATTCCTCGATAAGCTGTTCTTCTTTTGATTCAAATTCATGAATTTTGGTATAAAGAAAATCAATTTCTGTACGAAGCTGAGCAATCTCCTGGGTCTTTTGTTTGTCCTGCTTTGACAGGTCGTTTGCTTTTTTCTTTAAAAACCTTTGATATCCGGAATATTGCTGTACGGCTTCCCTAATGGCAGCGGAGGATTTCTCCCATTGCTGTGCCGCTTCTTTTTTGATTTCATCCATTCTTTGATTCACTTGCTCCAGGCCGCTGTTCTGCTCGAGCTTCGCAATTTGCTGGGAAAGCGCGCGAATGCTTTGTTCTCCTTCATGCCATTCTTTTAGTAACAGCTGAAAAGCCAGCTCTTCTTTTCGCTCCTGCTTTTCCTTCACTGATTCCTGCAGAACAATATGCTTCTTCTGCTCTTCCGCTAATTTCTTCTCCCAATCCAGCACTTCCCGGTGAGCTTTTGCATACTCAAGATTATCTTTCTGAAAACGCAGATCCACTTGCCTGCCTGTTAATTTTTCGATTTCCTTTTCCAGTTCAATGAGTGTTTCTTCTTCTGTTTTCTTCAAATGCTCCAAAGCGCCAAGCAGCTGTCTTCCGGCCTTAATACTGTCCTCTACAATTTCCTTATGCCCGATACCCTTTGCAAGGCTCTCTTCAAAAGGAAGAATATCTTCCAGGAACTCTTTATGTGCCTGCTCTCTTTTCAGTAAAACAGGGAGGTCCTTCGCGATGCTTGCCTGACTCTTAAAAATCTCCACCAGATCGTTCTTCTGATGCTCCGTCCGGTGCAGAACCTGACTGACTGTAGGAATGATCCGCTTTTGGAACAGGGAATGATCATCTTCAGCGCCTTCAAAGAATTTTCCGACGCCGCCTTCATCCTTATTAATGTCCTTCATAATATCCCAATCTTTTCGGTTAATCCCATATGTATCCAAAATTCGGTAGTGTTTCTTTGTATCCCGGTAAACATCGTATCCATTCCATTTTAAGTAATCCTTAAGGCCTTCTGTTTCAGCCAGTTCTCCATCTTCATAGAGCGGAATATGTTCAAGGGATGCTTCTTCTTTTCGTTCAAACTCCCTTGTATAAAAGGTAATATTGGGGACAATTTTCGCTTCCTGTTCAAGTGGTTTGCTTTCTCCGCTCTCTTCATTCATTGAAATACGCTGTTCTGCTGAAAACATTCCGCCCGTCACCAAATGCCTGTGGTCAGCCCCGTCGAGCTCCCACTGTATGAGAACATGAAAGGTATAGGGAATAAACTGCTCTTTATTATTAAAAAAGAATTGCTGATAAAAGCGATTATTCTGCTTTCCCCATGCGGTACCAGGCTTAAGGATCTGAAATATGGTCTGCAGGAAAACACCTTTCCCGCCTCCATTCATCATCGAAATGAGGCCATTTGTGGAGGTTTCCTCATTATGAAAGTTAAAGGTTGTGTCCCTATACTGCTTTTGCATGCCATCATATTTCAGGCCGGCAATTCTAATTCGATGTATTTTCGGCATGCTGATCCTCCTCTGTTTTCATTAATTCCTTGAACATCTCATAACGGTCATAGTCATGATACAGGTATTCAATCCGTTCAAATAACTCCTGCTTTGGAATCGCCTTCGGTATATCCTCCCGATCCAGAATGACGATGAGTCCTTCTGTTTCCAAAAGACGCATGGCACTTGCAACCAAACCAATCCGCGTTCTGCGATTGGCTTTCCTCGCTCCATAATCATCTGTGTCGACCTCCATGTATTTCCATGTCGTCACAACGTCTCTCATATCAATTTTTTCTTCTTCTCCGAAATCCGGCTTTGCTTTAAGCAGGCTATCCCAATTCATAATGACATCATTCACTTGCCGTTCCAATGTATAAAAGCTGATCCCATCGCGCTTCGTGCGGATCTTGGCCGCCTGATTGCGGTCGATGCTCGCAAGGAATGCCATAATGACCACGCTCATCAGGTGAAAATGTTTTTTGGTTTCAATCTGTTTATGCCTGTCCTTCATATGTGTAAAATTCGTCGCAAAAACAGAGCCAGTCGGCTGTACAACGAGCTGAATCCGTTTCGGAGATTCAATGATAAAGGTCCCGGATTCGTCTGCCATTAAAAGCACCGTCTGTCTTACATCAGGATCGAAATACGCCTGGAAGTGCTCGCTGTTTTCATCGATGACCTTGTCTTTTAATAGCGTGAAATAAACTGCTGATGCAGTCTTAATGCTTTCTGCACTCATCATTTCTCCTCCTGAACACAAATTTTAAACGGAGTGATTTTCATTTGATACCAGAGGAAAGGTTCCGCCCGATGATCAAACTCTGTATAAAGTTTCAATCCTTCAAACACCTGGAATTGCGGATACTCCTGCATAAGCTTATAAAGAAGAATTTCCCTCTCATCGCTCAGAGCCTCTTCCTTCCGGTGCAGCACCTGAACCTTCAGAGGCTTTTTATCAAACATCATCCATAAATCAATCGTTTCCGATTCTTCAAACCATAAATCCTGTACATCAAGCGGCAATGTCGTTAAATCAGCCAGGGAAAACTCTCCGTATGTCTGCAAATATTGAAACACATAGCTCCAGGCCTTGATAACAGAATCCCAGTTCGTTACGCGCTGATGGGTAATGCTTTCGTCTTCCGTTTCTTCCTCCATCGTCTCTGTCAGCTGCTTTTCATCAAATTCCTGTTCGCCCCAGATCCAATCCAAGGGCAAGATAAATTCATTCTTTGGAGAAAATAAAGGACCCAGTACCTTCTCAACATGATCGAAGGAAGATGCCCCCTCCTTCATAAACCAGTTTTCATAAATATGCTCCCGAAACGAAACCAGGCTCGTTTCCCAAAACAGTGAAGGGTTTTCCGCTTTTAATTTCATTTCATAGGAGATATTCTGAATCACAAGCTTGGCAAAACGGTCATGTAATTGCCTTGTATGGCCGATTTTTTCCTGCAGGAGGATCAATTCTCTTTGAATGTGATCATCTTCCTCGTTTCTTCGTTTTGTCTTCTCAATCATACTGCTGATGGTACGGAAGTGATTTTTTTCTTCTTCAAATTGCTTTTCAATTTCCGCACGATTATCAGCCCTTTGCATTTCTTCTTCCATCAATAAGATTTTGGGATTATTGATCATTTCTTTTTGAAAGGAAAATTCTCTTGCCATTAAGCGGTTGACCCGTGAAATGAGGTGATCGAGGTTTCGGGTAGCTTTGCGGAAATTACCGTTTTTAATCAGCTGCATACTGTAGAGCTGTTCAATGGTGATCGAGAACTCCTCCGCCATTTCCCTGCTCATGAAAATCATTTCCTGTGAGACATCTGTGAGCTTATAGACGATAGATCCGCCCATCTCCAGGTTTGTATATAATTCATCCATTGTCACATAGCGGAATACCTGCGTCTCCCATGATTGTCTGATTTCATCGTAATAAAGGGCTTCAAACGGTCTGCTGTATTCTTCTTTTCCCTGATATAGAAGTCCGCTTGTAATTCGTTCAATCTGCTTCTCATCAGCCAAAAGCTTCATTTGTTTAATCGAATCTTCCACCATATATTTGATATCCGATTTTCTCCGATGATCATCATCATTCAATTCCCGATAAAAAATGGTGAGGAGCACCTGCATCAGAATCGTCTGGATATGAGGCTTCAGCTCTCCAACTTCCATTCCTCTTCCAAGCTCAAACAGCGGGTTTAAACGCTGCATCCGCTGGGCGAATCCTTCCCATGACTCGTTCACATCCATCTCCTCCAAGTTTCAATTGTTAAGACTTCCTGAGGAATGCGTTTATTTTCCTGCCATAATTGCATTAAGAGTTCCTGCTCTTCTTCCGTAAACCACCGAAAGAACGCATCACGGTATTTTAGATTTTGAGGCTGTCCTGATTTCTGGTCATTTCTTTGATCCAGACATTCAAGCATTTTACGGTAAATCTTCAATGCAGGCTGAATGCAGCATTCCGGATATTTCTCAATCAGCCTTGTCATGATCCCGCAGCCAGCTGCATCAAGATCTCCTGCATAATAGAATAGATACGATTTAGCCGGGAAAATTTTATAGAAGAACGAAAAGCTCCGTTCAATTTTCGTGCCTTCCCCATAAATGATCAGTTCCGGCTCGTAATCGAGCAGATCGCTTTCCAATAATTGAATGCTAGTATGAAAGAATGATAGATTCTCGACAATCAGCACTCGCTGAATATCTTTACTTTCTTTCCCCTGCTTCATCCAAAACACAAAAGGCTCCCCGTATCTAACCACTTTCAGCTGCTCTTCAGATACACCAATTCGTGCTAAAAAACCTTTTCCATCAGGAAAACTGATCACATCCTGCAGGAATTTTTCATGGCCGAACAGCTCCAGGCTTCTTTCCTCAAGTGAAACGGTTTCCCGTTCGCCGCTGGATTGGAGAAAAGCATATACATTCTTGACGCGGCTCCATTCCTCTTTCGTCTGCCATTCAGGGTGCCGTTCATAAAACGAAAAATCGAAACGATCACTTAACTTCATCATCTCGAGACGATCCCATTGGCCGGTGTGAGGTTTCACGTTCACCCAGAAATATAAAGGCAGAGACGGTGTTTTCCCGTTGTATTGATGATTATGTATTGGTGTCAGCTGCCCTTCGTCCTGCAATGATTGAAGGGCTTCATAAAATAGCGAATAACCGTCCATTTCATAATAATCATCCAGCAATTTGCGCAGCTGAAATTCCAAATCATTTATGTTTAACTTCTTCTTTTGCTTCGGGTGCTGAATATCTTCAATAAAGCTTCTCACCCTTGTTTCGATGATGTTGATTTTGTTCACCTTCTTAAACTTCATGAGTAATCGGGATAGAGTTTTCCCATTAGATTGGTCAATTTTATTATAAACTAGTTGCGGAAGGGATGGTAATTGGATTTATTAATGTCTGGTTCTAAAAAGGTGCATGCCCTCTGTTAACGTATAAAGTTAACAGAGGGCATGCACCTTGGTTAGCTAACGACATGAAAGACATTTCTGGTGAATTCTCAATAGGCAGCTTTTGCCTAATAATCTCGACAATTAAATTCATAACCTATTCCTCTCAGATTGTGTGCTTTAATACAAGAACTGCATTCTCTGTAATATCTCTAACATGTATTTTAATTCATTAACTTCTATCCATAATTGGTAAGTTTTCATTGACAAGCTACATGTGAAAACCCAGATTTGGAACAGGAATAAATCATCTGGTGACAGGACTGCCTTATTAATTAGCTACATGCACCCCTGGTTTAAACAAGTTCGTTAACCCAGTATCAATAAATAGCTCCTGCCCACTGATTCCCTGTGCCAGTGTACTGGCTAGAAAGAGACAACTGAAAGCTATTTCTTCGGTTTGAATAAACCTTTTTTGCGGAACATGTCCCAAAATAAGCTCCTCCGCCTCTTCAAAAGAAATATCATGAATCCCGGCAATCCCTTGAACAAGCTTCTCCTTCATTGCTGTGTCAGCCCATCCGGGACATAAAGCATTAACGGTTATACCATCTTTGGCCAATTCCAGCGCCCACACCTTTGTCAAATTAGAAACAGCTGCCTTCGTAGAGGAATAAAGACTGTAAGTCTCCAATCCAACTTTTGCAGTCATAGAAGAAAGATTAATGACCCGCCCTCTCCCTGATACCTTCAATTTCCTTAAAAGATTTTTTGTCACCAGCATTGTGCCCCGGACATTAATATCATAGATCCGATTCCAACCTTCCACACAAATATTCTCAAGCTTTGATTTACTAATAATGCCTGCATTGTTGATCAGAACATCGACCGTTCCCCACGTGTTGCCCACCGCTTTTAAGATTGCACTTTCTTCAATAACATCCACTTCGAGATACTGAAAACTAGAAGGGTATTCTGCCAGCAATTGCTTTACTGCATCCGTTTGTTGAATATCCCAATTACTCACGTTCGCTCCTTTTTGTAAAAATGCCTGACAAATAGCTAACCCAATTCCGCTGCTTCCGCCCGTAACAACAACGTTTCGCTCTTTAACATCCAATTCAAACATAGCCGTCATCTCCCAACTGCCACGGGGACGCTCTTCCGACCTAGGCCCAGGAAACCGTCCCCATTGTCTTCATTGTTCTACAAAAAAATCCTGTAGAGCCGTCTCCCTGGTTTAACCCTTCACTGCCCCTGCAGTCAGCCCTTTAATAAAGTATCTAGTAACAAAGGAAAATAGGATGACCATTGGAACAATAATCATCGCTGCACCCGCGAGCAATTCTCCGCGCTGAAGGGATGTCGATTCTTTAATTCCCGCTAACCCGATAGGAATCGTTTTATTCACTTCCGAAGAAACCACCATAAGCCCAAACGTATAGTCCGTAAAGGATACAATGAACGAAAAGACCCCTACACTGATGACCCCAGGAATAAGCAAAGGCAAAATCACACGATACAATGCCTGAAATCGGCTTGCTCCATCCATCCAGGCACTTTCCTCCAGCTCAAATGGGATCGTCTTGAAAAAGCTATTAAGCATCCATACTCCAAACGGCAACGTCATCGCGATATGGGAAATCGTTAACCCAAACAACGAATCCTCAATACCAAAGGAAATAAACATCCCTAAAAGTGGAATCGCTAATAACATCGGCGGCAGCATGTAGCCGATTAACATACCGTTTAACAGAAAATTTTTTCCGCGAAACTGAAAACGAGTCAGCACATAGGCTATGAGACTTGAAAAAATAACCGTAACTACCGTCGTAGCAGCTGCTACAATGAAACTATTCTTGTAATACAATGGGAAATTTGTCTCATTCCAAATATTAATGAAGAAGGTTAAATCAAATGATGTAGGCAATAAAGAGGTGCTATCTTCAAAAAAACCTTTTACCCCGCGTAATGGTGAGATCGTAATCCAATAGATTGGAAAAAACGAATAGACAAATACAAAAGCCGCCAGGATATAGATTGTGGCCTGAGACCGTATACTTCTTTTCATAGGCTGCCATCTCCTTTAATAGAGATTCCTTGACTTGGAGAGGACACTTGCTCCTTGTTCCCCGCCGCTTTGCTCTTTTTCATACGCTTTTTCTCTGGTGAATAGTTAGTAATCTTTAAGTACACATACATAATCACCATCATGAAAACAGCGGAAGAGACTGCCACCGTTGCTCCATAGCCCACTTCATTAAGCTTGAATGTATTTAAATAAATATAGATTGGCAAAGTTTCTGTTTTTTCAAGCGGACCGCCGCCCGTCAACAGCCACACCAAGTCAAACTTATTAAACATCCAAAGTCCGCGAAGAAGAACAATCGTAATTAACAAGTCTTTCATCATAGGAATCGTAATTCTCCAAAATTGCTGCCAGCTGTTGGCCCCGTCCAGTGTCGCACTCTCATACAAATCATGCGATATCGTCTGTAAGCCTGATAGGAAAACAAGAGTGACAAAGGGAGTCCATGTCCATACAGATAAAAGGATGGAAGTGAGCATAGCAAGATCTATAGATAGGAAATTAATATTACTTAACCCCACGGATGCCAATATTTTGTTGATAATCCCAAAGTTCGTATCAAGAATCCATTCCCAGCCCATAGTGACGACAATGACTGGAATGATATAAGGGACAACAGAAACCCCTCTGACAAAATCCCTTCCCTTAAATTGCTGATTAAGGATTAAGGCAATTAAAATACCAATAATTATTTGCAAAAATATCGAACCAAGTGCATAGACTAATGTTTGCCATAGATCTCTCCAAAACCTTGTATCCTGCAAGAGATTCAGATAATTCTCCAAACCAACAAACGTTGGAATTCCTACAAAGCTGGAGGCTTCGTAAAGACTATAGCTAATGGCAAAACCCGTAGGGATAATAATCACGAAAGTGAATATTAGTAGGCCGGGTATCAAAAAAAGGAGTACCAGGGGAATATCTCGTTTTGAAAGCTTCCTTTCGATCTTAATCGCCTCCTATTCATAGAGGAGTCAGGCAGATTTAGAGAATCTGCCTGACTTAAACTCTATTTCTCTCCAACTAACTTTCTAATCTCATCTGCAATTTCTTCTACAGCCTTTTCAGGGTCCTCGTTATTTAACGTGACTTTTTGGAATAACTTTGGAATTAAGAATGCTTCAAATACTTTACCTGGACGTGCATCCGTTTCAGGTCCATCTGAATCGATGGAGTGCAGTTCCGCATTTTTCAAAATATCATATTGCGGCTCCACGCCTGTTTCCCAATACTTTGTAATAATTGGATCGGAACGCCATTCTTCACTGTTATAAATAGACTCTTGAGCCGGGAAGTAATGAACTCCATCGGTGTGCAAGAAATCATTCAGCTTTTCTTTATAGAACCATTCCACAAAATTCTTCGTTTCATCTGTATGATCCGTCTTCAAGACTGCCATGGAATCATAGCCTAGTGAAGCAGCTACACCGTTACCATTCTTCATCGGGATCCCAAACACTTCAAATTTATCTGCTAAGTTTGGATTTTTCGTTTCCAAAATATCAACCAATCTTCCGGAGTAAAAAGTCATGCCTACCTGCTCAGAAATAAAGGCTTCTGTCATTTCGGCATAGGAAGCGCTTGTCGCCTCTGCCGGCATGTACGGGTGAAGTTCCTTCAATAGGTTAAGAGATTCAACCACCCTTGGCTTCATTTCATCTGAATCAAGAATGACCTTCCAATTGTCATCAAAAATTCGGACGTTATTGGCCCACAATAAGCTGCTTGTAATCCAATTTGTCGCCCCATCGGAGGATAATGGCATAATCAAACCGTATTTATTATTCTCTTTATCCGTTAATGCTTTCGCAACGTTAACAAATTCGTCCCATGTTTTTGGAACGGTTAATCCCTTTTCCTGTAACCAGTCTGTTCGAACGTATCCATATGCTAAGTTATAATCATATGGAATCCAGTACGTTTTCCCTTTAATCGGGAATAAGATATGCCCGTTGTAGAAGTCTTCCTTACCGCCAAGGTTTTCAATGATATCGTCCACTTCAGCTAACTTTCCTTGTTCCTCTAGGATTGATATATGTCCAATGAAACCGGTCAAAAACGCGCTATATTGGGCTGAAGTTCCGTAGCTTGCATTTATTTTTGTAAAAATATCCGCTAATGGAACTGCTTCCACTTCCACTTTGACGCCAAATTCCTCCCCGTACTCTTCCCCTGCTTTTTGCAGAACTTCCATTGTTTCTGGTCCTGTTTCTACGGAAGCAATCCGAATGATGGTGTTGCCTTCCTTCCCTGTTTCCGTTTTTGTTTCCGTTGGCTTCGCCGAGCTGCCTAAACACCCTGAAAGGATCCCCGCTACTAAACTACTTACTAAGAACAAAAGAAACCATTTTTTCCTCATCAATTTTCCACTCCCTTTATATAGAATGCCTGTGTAAAGGCGAATTCCTAATATTACAACCTCTCTCCCGAAATATCTAGGAACTAAATTGTGAGAGTCTGTGTGACAATTTATAGGTCTGTGAATGTAATTCTTGGTAAATGGAAAATAACTCCTCATACCCTCCTATATTTTTCTCGTTAGGCACCAGGCTATATATCACACTTTCAGTAGCCTGAGCGGCTTCTTTTAAATCAGCAAACCAGCCAATTCCTGTGGCGGCAACCAAGGCAGCTCCAAAGGAAGCATCACTGCTGGACGGAACCTCTAATTCCACGTTTAAGATATCAGCAATAATCTGCACCCATTCCCTACCTTTACTTCCTCCCCCAATAATCCGTAATTTTTTCAAGTGTTTATTAGGAAATTGCAAACTGCAATCCTTCAGAGAAAAACCAACTCCTTCCAAGACAGCTCTTGCAAAATGGCTTCTGGAATGGCGGGCTGTACAGCCAAAAAAGCTTCCTCTTAAGTATGGATCCCAATGCGGAGATCGCTCGCCATTTAAATAAGGGTGAAAAATTAACCCCTCAGACCCCGGCTTGATTAATTCAACTTGTTTCATAATCTCAGGATAAATCGATGGAGCCTTCATGATTTCCTCAAACTCTTGAAAAAAGCTTTCTTTAAACCAACGGAACGAAGCGGCAGCAAAATTGGTCGCGCTATTTTGGTAGAATAAGTTATCGACAAGATGATGATAAGTAGTTAGTTTTTCATTCTTGTTAACCGTATCAGTAACCAGACAAAAGTTTCCGGCTGTTGCCAGCTTGACAACACCATCACCATCCTTGATGGTGCCGCATCCATAAACTTCAGCAGCGGTATCCGCCGTGCCGACAATGATTCTTGTCTGTTCCGAAAGCCCAAGCAATTTAGCGATATTAGGCGAAATGGTTCCACATTCATCAATAGGCGATAAAACCGATGGGAATGCGCTTTCATTTAAGTCAACTAGTGAAAGTAAAAATTCTGACCATTCCTGTTTTTCAATATCATATAAAAGCGTGCCTTCAGCCTCGATATAATCTGTGGCCATCTGGCTGGAAAAACGGAAACGGACATAATCCTTCATAAAGAGGATTTTATCGATCTTTCCATACTGTTCGGGCTCATGCTGTTTCAGCCATAAAAGATGGCTGAGCGTCCAGGTCGGATTTGGTGCATTATAAGTAAGTTCAAATATTTTCTTTCCATATAGCTCTCTCAGTTGTCGGGACTGTTCCCCGGAACGCTGGTCATTCCACATAATGGCCGGACGGATTACCTGACGATCCTTATCAAGTAAAACCGCCACATGATGTGGGGCAGTAAAGCTAAGCGCCTTAATATTCTTCCTTCTATACGGGCCTAATTTCTCCGTTGCTTTGGATATCGCCTCAAAGGCCGCCTTGATCCACGTTTCAGGTTCCTGTTCCACCCACTTAGGATGGGGATAAAGAGAGGGATATGGGACATAAGCTTCTGAAAAAATGGTTCCATCAGACTTAAGACAGGTGACCTTACATCCGCCTGAGCCATGGTCAATTCCTAAAACGTATTGTTCACTCATACCTTCCCATCCTCATCTGAAATTGAAATGAGAATCTTAATAACATTCTCGCCGTTGTCAATCGCTTCAAACCCTTGCTGAATTGCAACATCTAGCGGGACTACCTTGCTAATGAGGCTGCTCAGATCCAGCCCCCCGGACGAAAGCAATTCAATGGCTTGATCATAATCTTCTTTCATATAGACCCTTGTTCCGACAAGCTGCAATTCTTTTGCGATAATGCGATACACATCAAAATCGGCATTCTTCTTAGGAAGACCGGTTATCACAACGATTCCCTTTGTGCGGGCGGCTTCAATACAAGCAACCATCCCATTGTTGGTACCTGTTGCTTCGATGGAAACATCCACACCCCGGCCATGGGTTATTTCATTAATTTGTTCAAAGAAATTCTCTTTTGTTGGGTTCAACACCTCAAACCCCAATTGATTGGCAACCTGAATTCGATACGGACTTATTTCTGAGATGAGTACTTTTGCCCCTCTCTGTTGAGCGGTCAGTGCGGTAATAATTCCAATTGGACCGCCGCCAACCACTAATACCGTTTGGCCGGCTGCTATTTTTCCTTTTTCCACGGCATGGACACACACCGCAAGCGGTTCGATTAAGGCTCCGTCCTGCATCGAAATGGTATCTCCCAGCCGGTAAACCTTGGACTCCGGAACTTTAATATATTCGGCAAATGCCCCATCGCTGTCAATGCCAATTAGGTTAAAAGCAATCGTGCAAAGGTTATAATCTCCTCTTTGGCAGCTGTCGCATTCGCTGCAGGAGGTAATCGGCTCAACCGTTACTCTGTCCCCTTTTTGAAAGCTGGAAGAAGCTCCAGCTTCGTAAACAGTTCCAGAAAATTCATGGCCTAAAATGACAGAAGGCTTTGTCCGTTTAGTCATCCCGCCGTGATAGGCAAGCATATCGGTCCCGCAAATCCCTGCATAGTTTACTTTAATCAATACTTCCCCCGGCCCGATTTCAGGTATGTTTCGTTCTTTAACGGCTAATTCATTAGGGCCAACATAGCATAAGGCTTTCATAACTCCACTCCTTCTACTAAACTATTAATCAACTAGTTTACCAAATGCCAAACCCTAACTTCCCTGGGTTCATGATCCCTTTAGGGTCGATGCCTTTTTTAATATTTAATAAAACATCAAACATATCGCCATAAAGCTCCGGCATGAGATATCCAAGCTTAAAGCCTATTCCATGATGCTCATTTAATAGTGCTCCATTTTCTAGATTGACCCGTGAACAATCCGCCCAAATTTGGTTATGCAACCGGAATAATTCCCTAGAGTCTTCTGGAGGCTTGGCAATATAGAATCGGTCATAAATCATCGTTCCCCATGGATACCAATGAGAAAAATGAGCCATATATTCTGCGTTGTATTCCTTATACTTTTCTTCCACCAGCTGTTTTTTCTCATCGTAAAGCTTGTGGATTTTGTCATAGGTCGTGATGGTTTCTACTGTTCCATATAAAAGCGGATATGACGGCTGAAGCGGTGGGCGGTAGAAATCATAACGGGTATTCCACCAGTATAATCCCGGCTCTTCCCCTAAATCAGTCCCTCCATTTTCGAGGCAGATTTCCAACACCTTTTTCATCTGTTCATTAGCGATGCCTTTAAATCCATCCACCATGAGTACCATATTGACACCGTCTGCATCCATTCCGGTTCCCTTTAACGATTTTTTTGTGGAGCCTGGATCATACAGCCGGATGACGGCAGGGTTTAATCGGTTAATCATGATTTGCCGTCCTGCTTCAATTCCATCGTGGATTTCATTGAATTTAATCATTCGGAATAATCGTGCTTCCGGTAATGGATCCAAGCGGATGCGTATCTTCGTAATCACCCCAAGTGTCCCTTCTGAACCAACAAATAGCTGCAGCAAGCCCGGCCCGGAGGCATGATTGGGAACAGGCAGGGTTTCAACTACTTTTCCATCTGGCAGGACAACTTCCACAGACAGAACCATGTCCTCCGCTTTACCATATTTAGTGGACATGACCCCAGAACCTCGTGCGGCAAGATACCCTCCTAATGTAGCCATATCCACAGAGGATGGGTAATGGGCAAGCATGAATCCATGTTTATTAAGTTTATTTTCCAGGACACGTCCATTGATTCCCGGCTGCGCCGTTAAAACTAACGACTCTTCGTCTATGTCGATAATTTTGTCCATCCGAGTGACATCAAGCACGATTCCTCCATACATAGTGGCTGCGCCGCCCTGGGTTCCTGATCCTCCACCTCTTGGGACAACCGGCACCTTATAGGTGTTACAGATTCTCATCACCTTTGAGACTTCTTCGGTCGTTTCCGGCCTTACGATAAAGCAAGGCATCGGCAGTTCTTCATTCTTTTGTTTCCACATATAGGTCAGCCAATATTGGTCAATCGCCAAATCCTTTTGGGCATCATTCACCACATCTACTACATTTTCCGGACCTGCTGCATCCTCAAGTTCTGATCGGAACATCTCCCGAGCATACCCTTTTAAGTTCAAAATAAAGTTCCCCTTTCTATTCACCTTTTTGTATTGGTTCGACGGATTTACCGTCGCTTTCCCGAAAAATATAATTCTATTATTAACTGGATTATTCACTGGAAAGACTGATAGTATAGGAGAATTTATCTCCCCGAAAATAGGAGTGTAAAAGCTCAACTGGATTTCCATCATGAAGGTAGGAAATTCTTTCAAAAGAGAAGTAGGGAATACTATCTGATATACCCAGCGTGTTTGCTACCTGTTCATTCATGACAGCTTCCATATGTTGTTCAGCTTTTTTAATGGGCTTGTTGATATTTTCTAAGTAGGAGTAAAACGATTGATGTTCTAGATCCACTGAGGCTAAATCCGGAACCAGATATTCAGGTATGACTAACTCTTGAAACCCATAAGGAATATCATCAATGTACCTGATCCGCTTGATGGAGAAGACTCTGTTTATTTTCCGGATGGCTAACTTTTGGCACTCTTTATCTGTTGGGGGTCTTTTTTGGAATTCTAATAGTTTTGATCTGGGGTGAAGGCCAATTTCGAGCATATCCTGATGAAACCCAGTAATTTTATTTAGGCTGCGCTTTAATTTTACATTTCCAACAAACGCTCCTTTACCTTGAACGCGGTAAACTAACCCATCATTCACTAACTCGGTTACAGCATTTCTGGCTGTCATACGAGAGACACCATACCTGACGACAATTTCATCCTCGGTTGGGATTTTTTCATCCTGTTTATAATGGCCGCTGACGATTTGGCTTCGAATGTCCTGTGATATTTGAATATAAATTGGCATTTGAGTTTTAGCAAAGGTTTTCATTTTTTCCACATCGTAAATCCTTTCATTTTGGTTTTTGTCAGGTGTAATCACTTCTTACTGAGCAGTAAATCCACCATCCACCATTAAATTTGCTCCACAAACAAAAGAAGAATCATCACTTGCTAAAAATATGATAGCTTTGGCTATCTCCACCGGTTGACCTAAGCGGCCAATTGGATGTAATCGGATAAGCTCCTCCATCGCTTCAGGAGATTTGTTTCGTATTAAGTCGGTGTTAATGTAACCTGGACAAACGGCATTTACTCGTATCCCTTTACTTGCATACGTTACTCCCAAGGTTCTAGTTAAATTGGCCACCCCGCCTTTTGAAGCGGTATAGGAAGTGACCTCATTCCTGCCAATATGGCCAAGCATGGATGCTGTATTTACAATGACCCCGTATCCTTGAAGCAGCATTTGTTCGATGGCATATTTGTTGGTTAAAAATACACCGGTCAAATTAACATCAATGCTGCGATTCCAGGTTTCGAGAGAAAGATTATGTATAGGAATGGTTTCTGCAATACCGGCATTTGCAATCATAATATCAAGCTTCCCAAAAGTATCTACTGCTGCTTTGACTAGACACTTAACAGACTCTTCCTTGGTGACGTCCACTTTTATAAACGCAGCTTTATGCCCTTTATCAGCAAGTTCATCTGCAGCCATTTGACCTTTTGCAACATCAAAATCCGCAACAACGACTGCAGCTCCTTCTTCAGCGAATAGCTCGCAAACGGATTTTCCTATTCCTTTTGCACCGCCTGTTACGATGGCAACCCTTCCTAATAACTTCATCCGTCCCCTCCTCCTTTAATTATTGTATATACAACTATACATATAATAATACCATAATTCTGAAAATTCAACCTATTTTCTAAAAATCTAATAAATTATTTAGTCTTAAATATTGAAAATTTTGTAAAATCGGCATTAAAAGACCGGCTTCATTAGGAAGCCGGCTACTTTTTACATATGTTATTCCAGGTCAATCTAGGAAAATTGACAAACTTCGGGTGTTAAGCAGTGTTACCATGCCATCTTATAAATTTTATAAATATCCTCTTTTTCCAATGACATCGGACTGCGGGCTAACAGACGTTTTTGTTTAATAGCATCATTTGTTAATACATCAAGTGCCTCCTCAGGGATATTAAAGCTCCTTAGTGCGTGAGGTATATTTACATCCTTAACCAAGCGTTCGAGCTCCTCTACACATTTGAGAGATGCCTCAACTTGGGATAATTTCATAGAACTAAAACCCATTGCCTCGTATATATCCTTCATTCGCTTTTCACAGCTCTGTCGAATATAGCCCATTACATATGGGAGTAATACCGCATTTGCATTCCCATGGGCAATATGAAATTGACCGCCTAGCGGATAAGCTAATGCATGAACACCCGCCACTCCTGCATTGAAAAATGCCATACCTGCCAAATAACTCCCATAGCTCATATCGGTACGGGCCTGCCTATCTTCACCATTCTCTACTGCGGTACGAATCGATCGGCTTATTAGCATGATAGCCTGCAGCGCCAGCGCATCCGAAACTGGACTTGCGTTTTTAGAAACATAAGCTTCAATCGCATGAGTAAGAGCATCAACCCCTGTAGCTGCAGTGACCTTTGCTGGCAAAGACACCGTTAAAGCAGGATCGACAATCGAAACATCCGGCAGTAAATAATCATGGGTTACAACATCTTTCGTAGTCTCCAGAGATAACACAGAAATATTAGTCACCTCAGATCCAGTTCCTGAAGTTGTAGGAATTAAGATTTTTGGGAGACCTTTTTTCGTTATTTTTTTTGTTCCTGTTAAGTTTAGATAATCCTCCACCTTGCCCTCGTTTCCAGCCAATACACCTACCAGTTTCGTCAAATCCAGCGCACTGCCGCCGCCAAAACCGATAACCATATCAAATTGGTTATCACGAGTATAGGAAACTAGTTTTTCTCCAACGGAAAGAGGAGGCTCAGGAACAATATCCGTATAAATTTCAGGGGAATAACCTGCATTAATTAGAGGAGAGACCACTTCATTTGTCAAACCAATCTTGTGAATTAATGGATCCGTAATGATAAGAATCTTATTGACCTTTAAGCTATTCACCTGGTCGACAAGGTGAGTTAGCGAATCCCATCCAGTAAAGCTAACCCGAGGAAAAGTAATTTTTTCAGACATATCAACCGCTCCCTTTATGGGCCACAGGTATTGTTCTCCTGGTTTAGGACGCTAAGAGGCCCCATGGTCCCCTATTTATATATTCAAAAGCATCACAATAATAAATAACTAACAAGAGATAGAGCATACTGGTGTTTTCACCTGCGAATTTAAAAAGAATGTTTCTAAAGAAATTTTCGCCATCTTTCTTTAATTTCCTTCTGTAGCATCATTTTTTCCCAACAAAAAAAGCACGCAGCTTTTAAGCTGTACGCGCTTTTAAATAGCAAATGCATGGTTGCCGATTTTTTTCACAACTTCACGTGAGAAAATCCACTGGCTTGTGGCTGTCTCTACGGCCTGAACTGCTTCATTACTTGCCTGTTCGTTAAAGGAACCATTTTGAACAGGTTCAAAAGCATTCTTCTGATAAATAACATCTTTGACTGTATCCGGGAATTGTTCGTACTCGACACGATTCAGAACCACGTCAGCAACCGCTACTTTTCCTTCAAACAGCTCCAGGCTTCTTTCCTAAAGTGAAACGATTTCCCGTTCGCCGCTGGATTGGTGAAAAGCATAAAAATTCTTGATCCGGCTCCATTCCTCTTTCGGCTGCCATTCAGAGTGCCGTTCATAAAACGAAAAGTCGAACCGATCACTTAACTTCATCATCTCCAGGCGATCCCATTTGTCGTTGTGGGCTTTCACGTTCACCCAGAAATATTGATGATTTTGTATAGGTGTCAGCTGCTCTTCATCCTGCAATGATTGAATGGCTTCATAAAACAGTGAATAACCGTCCATTTCATAATAATCATCCTGCAATTTGCGCAGCTTAAATTCCAAATCATTTATGTTTAACTTCTTCTTTTGCGTCGGGTGCTGAATATCTTCAATGAAGCTTCTCACCCGTGTTTCGATGATGTTGATTTTGTTCACCTTCTTAAACATCTTTGTGTCTTTAGAGTTGAAATTATCTCATACAGACATCATTTTTATTATAAACTAGTTGTGGAACGGATGTAATGGATTTAATAATAGATAGAGGAAAATGAGGTGGGGAGTAAGACAAAAAAGCCTTTCCCCCATTTTAAGACACTGGGGATCCATGCGGCTGCAGTTAGGAATACAGGAAAAAATTTCATAAACCTTCTAACTGTTAAGTTATCAGGGGACAATTCAGTAAATTCATTAGCTAGTTTATGTTCTCAGCGGTACATATAAGTCAACTCTGCATTTCCCTTCTGTATCTTCAGCAGGATTATTCAGATTAAATTCAAGGTTATGTCTATCGTAATCCGGGTCATATCCGCTATTTGGCAGCCATTCTCCAAACATGTACTGATAGGCATTATGCAATTTATCAGGGGTATCATAGAATGGATAGAGAGCATAATCCCCGGCATCAATTTTTTTAAACCTTATTTCCTGATTCTCCTCTTTATCAAATCCTTCAGGAATGGTAACACAGGCATCGTGGCGGCAATCCTTGCTCTCCACCAGATCAGGATTATCAAGTGATATGCCAATGAAAGATTCCTGCGGAGGATATAATCCATGTGTGCTTGCCCAGCCAATCAATCTTCCCCAATGATCCTGCGGCTCAAAATAACTTCCGGTACGCCTGATATACGCTACTTCTGTTTCAGGTAATTTCTTTACAATGATCTCCATCTTAATCATCTCCCTTGTTGGAAGTATTTATCTTGAATCATTTTCGCTATCTTTCTTTATATTCCTTCTCCAATTTCATTTTTTTCCAACAAAAAAAGCGCGCAGCTTTTTATGCTGTACGCGCCTTTATATAGCAAATGCATGGTTGCCGATTTTTTTCACAACTTCACGTGAGAAAATCCACTGGCTTGTGGCTGTCTCAGGGTTATAAAAATATAGGAACTCTTCGTTTTGCTCCTTATCAATAAGAGCTGTCTCAACGGCCTGGACTGCTTCATTACTTGCCGGTTCATTGATTGAACCATTTTGAACAGGTTCAAAAGCATTCTTCTGATAAATAACATCTTTGACTGTATCCGGGAATTGTTCGTGCTCGACACGATTCAGAACCACGTCAGCTACCGCTACTTTTCCTTCAAACGGCTCCCCTTCTGCTTCAGCCTGCACAAGACGGGCAAGCAGCTTTTTTTCTTCCTCTTTGATGAAACGATAATCTGTTGATGATGACTCTTTCACGTCAACCTCAACTTTTTTATATGTTAGTGTTTCTGCAGCTTTCTGATCCACTGTCTCAGCATCGAAATGGTCAGCAGGAAACATGCTATATGAACCCATAATGAGTGAAATGGCAGCAACAAACGTTACTAAATTTTTCATTTGTAAACCTCCTGTTTGAAGTTTTTAGGCAAAAACAGGCCACTTACAAGGCTAACAGGTTTACAGGGAGAACTCATTAGTGAATCAATGGGAGAATTACCAGTAAAGAAATATGAAAATTCAATTTGCTCCATTATTATTTTTAGATGTATATTTGTTATAGCATGCTTTAAAAAATAAGGTTAACAGCCTGGAAATTGATTGAGGTGTTAAAATAATTGAAAGTACTTGAAACTGACAGATTAATTCTTCGCTGGTTAACACCAGATGATGCAGCATTCATTCTCGAACTTTTAAATGAACCTGCATGGATTCGTTATATTGGCGATAAAAGTGTACATACTCTTGACGATGCTAAGAATTATATTGTGACCGGACCCATGAAAATGTATTCTCAATTTGGCTATGGCCTTTTTCTCGTTGAGCGAAAAGAAAGAAGCTCTCCTATTGGCATGTGCGGATTGATAAAACGAGATACTTTAGACAATGTTGATATTGGTTTTGCTTTTTTATCCAGATATCAAACGCAAGGTTATGGGTTCGAGTCAGCTTCTGCTACATTGAAATATGGTCATGATCAGCTGGATATGGAACGGATCCTGGCCATCACTTCCTTAGACAATCATGCTTCCTCCAGACTGCTTGAAAAAATCGGTATGAAATATGAAGGGACGATTATCTTGGATAAGGAAGAGCTTAAATTATTTGCATCCGAAAAATAAGTTCTTGGAGTATTTTTTCTATCCTTAAAAAAGGTGTCTCCCCCAACTTATTAAAAATTAAGCCGGGGTAGCCACCTTCTTTACTACCTTAAATATCCATTAAATATTCCATCAGTTTTTCCTTTATCTCCTCATCTGCAAAAGCTGCTTCTACACTATTCATATAAATTTGTTTATAATCCTCAGCACTCATAGCAAATTCCTTGGAAACAATATCACATTCCTTTGCCATTGTTGTATCTGATACCGTTCTGTTGTCCGTATTAACCGTTACTTTTATTCCATTCCGATGGAAGTCGGAAATGGGGTGTTCGCTAAATTGGTTGACCGCTTTGGTTTGGACATTGCTGGTTGGGCACATTTCAAGCACAACCTGTTTTTCCTTAACAAGCTTATATGCTTCTTCACAGTCTTTAATGAATACACCGTGTCCGATTCTTTCAGCTCCCAACCATTCAACAGCCTCCAGCACATTGTTACCGATTCCCGTTTCTCCGGCGTGGATGGTGACTCTATAGCCATATTCTCTTGCCAACGCTATTGGTTCAATGAATTTTCCGCAGAAACCTTTCTCCTCGGAAGCACATAAATCAATGGCGACAACCCCTCTTCCCAGGAATGCCTTTCCCTTTTCAACGACCTCATATGCACTTTCCACACTCATCGTTCTCATGCATGACAAAATGATATTTCCTTTAATATCAAATTCTTCTTCTGCTTCTCTCATCCCTTCAATCACATTTTGGATGATTTCTTCTACGGATAATCCCTTTCGCGTATGAAGCAAAGGGGCAAAGCGGACCTCCATGTATTTCACATTTTCCTTTGCTGCATCTTCAAAAAGCTCAAAGGATATTCTTTTTAAATTTTCTATTGACTGCATGACCAAGTTAGGAATGGAGAATCTTTTTAAATATTCATCCAGGGACTCGCAATCTAATGGGGCGATTAGTTCTTCTTTGATTTTTTCTTTATCAAAAGAAGGCAGAATGATGCCTTCTCTCTTCGCGATATCAATAATGGTTTCTGGTCTGACACTCCCGTCCAAATGGCAGTGAAGTTCAATTTTAGGCATAATAGTAAAATTCATAGCTGGACCTCCTAAATTTTTGACAAAAAAAATTCCTGATTACGAAGAAAATACAGTACTTGTATCTTCTTCGTAATCAGGAATTATTGGTTCCTGGTAGAGACCTCCAAACCATATTATTGGAGTTATACGAATGAAAGTATTTCATTAGGTTTTTTAAAAGGATAATTAATTTTAAATTTTTTGTCAATCACTCTCTAAATTTTCAACAGCTCTTCAATATGCCCTATTGCACTCTGAAGCCGTTCCTTGTAATCACCGCTCAAGATTTTATAATCAATATTATGCTTTTTCAGCAATGTTTTTAAAGCCTCGTTGTTTTGGAGTCTTACCTCATTCTCTCCATGAACCCGCAGTCCATCATCCACCCATTTTACATCAGGTTCCAGGTATAGCCACAGGTCATAACCCTGCAGGCTCGCAATTTCATCCAATACTGCTTGATGTTCATGGTTGTAAAGGTTGGAATAGAATTGAGTCACAATTGCCTCCGTATCGATAAAAACAACTTTGTTTGCTTTTTCAATCGCCTTGATTTCTTCAAGCTTATGGCCGTACGCAATTTTATGGTAATCCTCCTTAACCATAATCCCTTCGCAGCCGCCTAATTCTTCACATACGGTTCGGCCATATTCCTCAACATAGGAAGTGTTGTAGATTTTAGCAAGATTTCTTGTCAGGGCAGATTTCCCGCAGCTTTCGGTTCCTACCACTACAACCTTTTTAACGAAATAAGGTTTAACAAAGTCAGGGATGTATTCCCAATAATGGAATACGCCTTCATTGCGGATTGCTGTTGCCGAAATATTCACATGTCCCCGATTGGGATCAATCAATTCGTGTTTGGCCTCTGGATAAAGTTCATTAAAAATATCGTTATATTCAAACTCTGAACTAAATACATAATCAATGCGTCTTCCAATTGCCTTTTTTATATCCCTGGCACCTTCTGCCCAATTGTAATTTTCATCCCCCTGATCGTCTTTTATGGAAATGATCTTCACATGCGGCATATCTTTAGTTAATTGACTGAGCCAGCGCAAACGGATATGTGGCGGAATATAAGCCATTTTAGAATGCTCGCACAATTGCCTGTCACGCAGTTCGCTATGGGACAGCACAACGTACAGTTCGTCAACGATGGATGAGGCCTGAACGATGGCATAGACATGGCCAAGATGCAGGGGAAGAAACTTGCCTCCAATAAACCCGACTGTCATTTAAAACCCCTCCTTATTCTGTTTCACATATAGTTTCCGCCAGTTGATATAACCATAAATACTGTTGACCAGGAAAGCAGTCCACATGACTAACATCGAAAAGTCATTGCCGCCCTGTGTGATGAGAGCACCCGCCCAAAGGATAATGGATAATACATTAACAGAGATCCATAGGAGCCATTGCTCTGCAAATCTCTTCAGCATCAGTATTTGCGCAGTTATAGAAAGAACGTTTGTAGCTGAGTCCGTCCAGACAAAATTACCCTCTAAATATCTAAGGAAAAACCCATATCCAATTGTAAGGGTGACAATAGATATTAAAGTATAGAGCCAGCCCTTTTTTGTCAGACTTTTAACTTTCACATCTTCTCCTTTAACATCCTGATTGGTTTTATGCTGCTTCCAAAGGTAAATACCGATAAATTGAACCGGAAAATAAAACAGGGCATTGAGCATGGCTTCACCATAAAGACCATAGCCGTAAGCAATATAAGCGTAGGTTAAGGTCTGTACAATGCCAAAGTAATAGTTTGCAATCTTTCCCTTCGCCACCAGCACCACACATAACATCCCGGTTATGGATGAGATCAGGCCAAGCAATGAATCCGACCAGGCAAAGAAAAGATAAATATTAACCAATGTAAACGTGATCAGCCATACTATTTCAAACCGAGTCCAGTTCTTAAAAATCCCCATATAAATCTCTCCCTATAAATGACTTGGTTTTTATCCCTTCAGTTTATTCCTATACACTGACACAATGGGCTGAAAGTCATTAAAACGATAAAGTTGAGCCGGCGTCTTGGAATAACGATTTGATTTCTTAGGCTTTCCGTTTTCCGACACAGCTTCAATAAAAGGAAGTGTCGGTGCTTTTCTGAAAAAGGCAGCATCAGTCGAGATTGAAGGATCATCCAATACGGTTAATAAGACACCCTGCAGTTCAGAAAGCACAAATTCCTCAGGAAGAAAATGTTTGGCCAGTGTTGTTAGCGCCATATCCTTTTTAATAAACCAAAGCGCATCTCCGATAATGGTCTGATGATCAAATGCAAGATCAAGTTCAACGGCTTCCTCAAGTGTAAACAGCCCAATTTCAGAAGCATCATAAGTCTTTTTCCGGCTACTTAATGCCACTTCATTTGCGATAACATAATGTGCATTAGAAATAATCCATCCCCGCAGATCACGGCCTGGAGAATCATAGACACCAAAATGCTTTATTTTCAGCCCTGCCACTCCGGTTTCCTCCGCTAACCTTCGCTCTGCCGCCTGAAATGCTGTCTCTTCGGGACGGACAAACCCACCAGGCAGCGCCCACTTCCCTGCTTCCATATTTGGATTTCTTTCATGGTCCAGCTCACTTCTTTTAATCAGCATGATTTTCAGCTCTTTTTTTGGAGGCTTATACTCTCCAATTTGTTCAGATGTGATTGTAAAAACCGCAATATCACTTGTATAACCGTCTGGTGTAATAAATTGATTCTTCAAATTCGGTTCACTCCTCTTTTAATTAACATTTTGTTAATTGTTAAATAAAATATATTCCATAATTTGCTTTTAGTCAAGATAGTTTTTCATTTAAATGCAAAAATAAGCTGCCCATTTAATTGAGCAGCTGAAAAAGCGAGATGATTTTATGTATGAAAGAAAAAGGTGCTTTTCCCCCTCTGTCATGATCGGATACACTGAAGGAAAATCACCTATATCCTTATTTACAACTTCACTTCAATAGGACGGACTGACTTATCCTCTTTACGTTGAACAGCAGGTTTCTTCGACCAATAAGTTGCCAGAATCGGCCCTGAAATGTTATGCCAGGCAGCAGCCAGAACGCTTGGCAGTGCTGCCAGCGGACCAAAGTGTGCAGTCGCAAGTGCAACGCCCAGACCTGAGTTCTGCATGCCAACTTCAATGGCAATCGCTCTCCGGTTTACTTCATCCTGACCAAGCACTTTTCCTGCAAAGTAACCAAGGAGGAGTCCGAATCCATTGTGGAGCATGACAGCTGTAAAAATCAGTAGACCTGATGCGGCAATGGTTGCCGAATTGCCTGAAACGACTGCAGCCACAATCGTGATAATCGCCGCTACCGAAATAAGCGGTAAAACAGTTAAACTTTTTTCCACGGCTGCGGGGAAGAATTTCTTGATGGCTAATCCGAGAACAATCGGCACAATGATGACCTGGACAATAGACATAAACATGGCAACAGCATCAACCGGCATCCACTGTCCCGCAAGCAGCAGGAGAAGCAGCGGTGTCATGATTGGCGCCAGTAAAGTTGAAACGGAAGTCATGGCGATGGACAATGGTACATTTCCCTTTGCCAGATACACCATAACGTTAGAGGCCGTTCCCCCTGGTACACATCCGAGCAAAACAAGTCCCGCTGCCAATTCTGCCGGCAAATTCAAAAGTTTCGCAATGACGAAAGCGACAAGCGGCATGATAATGAACTGAGCACAAACACCGATTAACACAGGCAGAGGTTTCGTAAAGATGATTTTAAAATCGACTGCCTTCAGTGTAAGTCCCATTCCAAACATGACGACGCCGAGAAGGATGGTGATATAGCCTCCCAATCCTAAAAATGGGTCTGGAAACATAAAGGCAATAACCGATGTTAAGATAACCCACACCGCAAAATATTTTCCTGCAATGGTACTGACCGCTTCTAATACCTTCATATCATCGTGCTCCTTCTTTTGTCTTTAAGATTTTATTTGGGTTGAAAAGATTATCTGGATCGAGGGCACGTTTGATTTTTTCCATAACCTGAAGCGCCTGACCATGTTCTTCTTGCTGATACTTCTGCTTGCCTACCCCTACACCATGCTCACCCGTACAGGTACCGCCCCGTTCGAGAGCATAGAGAACAATTTGTTCATTGAACTTTTCTGCTTTTGCCACCTCTTGGGGATTACTCATATCAATCATCAGGAGGGTATGGTAATTTCCGTCCCCCACATGTCCGACGATTCCTCCAGGAAGTCCCAATGTATCGACCGCTTCCCTCGCATGGCTGATAGCGCCAGAAAGTTCTGAAATCGGCAAACAAACATCCGTCACCATCATTTTCTTTCCGGGATGGCCATGGATATAGGCATAAGCAAGGTTATGCCTGGCCTCCCACAAGCGATTTCTTGCTGCATTATCGGTTTCAAATTCAATATCGAGACAATGATGGTCTTCAACAATCTCTTTTGTAAAAGCGACATCCTGCTTTAAGCCGGCTTCATTGCCGTGAAACTCCAAAAAGAGCGTTGAGCTTTCATTATAGCTTGTTTCACTGAACAGGTTCACCTGTTTCATGGAAGGTTCATCGATAAGCTCCACCCTCGCAATCGGAACACCTGCTTGTAATATGGAAACAACCGCTTCAACCGCATCGTTCAATGATGGAAAAGAAGCTCTTGCTGCCATCACATGCTCCGGAATTCCATAAACTCTTAATGTCAGTTCCGTAAAGCAGCCAAGCGTCCCCTCAGAGCCAACGAATAAACCATTCAAATGGTATCCGGATGAGGATTTAGCAGCTAAATTACCTGTATGTATGATCGACCCATCAGCAAGTACCACTTCCAGATCACGCACCTGATCACGCATGACTCCATATTTCACAGAAGTAGTTCCGCTGGCATTCGTTGCCGCCATTCCGCCAAGGGTAGCATCTGCCCCAGGATCCACAGTGAAAAATAGTCCATATTTTTTCAATTCCTTGTTGAGCTGTGTACGAGTCACGCCAGGCTGTACCCTAACAAGAAAGTCATTCTCACGTACTTCCAGAACTTTATTCATAAGTGAAAAATCAATCGTAATTCCATGTTCGTACGGTATCACATGCCCTTCAAGACTGGATCCCAGTCCAAAAGGAACAATTGGAACTTTATATTTGTTTGCCTGCTTCACAATTTCACTGACCTGCTGGGCCGTTTCCGGAAAAACAACCAGATCAGGAAGACTCTCCATATGGTATGATTCATCCCTGCCATGCAATTCTCTTACTGTCTGATTTTCTGTCACCTGCTGCTCAGTAAGAAACTCTCTTAAAGCCTGCAGGAGGCTCATACTCGCTGTTTCCATCCTATACTCCTTCTTTCTTATACGGGGAATTTGGTCAAACCAATGTTATAATTGGTCCAACAAGTTAAATTAATTATACAAATTTATCAGAAAAATTCAATTATTTATTTTATTATTTTTATAGTATTGATTAATAGATTTTAGGTCTGTTACATTTAGGAAAGTAAGAGAGGCCTATTTTGAAAAGAGGGTACGGGGAATGACAGAGAAAAAAAAGACCTATCTGGTTTTAGCAGATAAATTGATAGAATGCTATTTGGGAGGAAATCTTAAACCAGGTGAACGGCTGCCTTCAGAAAGAGAATTGGCAGTTCAATTCCATGTCAGCCGGACAACCATCAGAGAAGCCCTCAGAACCCTGGAACTGAACGGGCTCATCGATATCCGCCAGGGAGGCGGAAGCTACGTTAAAGTCTCTGATATCCAATCAAGCAAAGAAGTGATCATCACAGCTGTCAAAGCAGAAAACCCGCTGGTATATGAAATGCTTGAACTGAGGCGTGCACTGGAAGCTGAATCCTCCTTCCTTGCAGCCAAAAGAGCCACCCCGGCAGACCTGGAAAAGCTGCGTATTGCTTTACATAATATGGCGCTGTCCATACAAGACCCCGAGTTAGGGTTAAAAGCAGATCTGGACTTTCACGTCGGAATTGCCGTGGCCACCCATAACTCAATTTTCATTGAATTGATCCATACCCTCAAAGGACATATGGAAGAAACCATTAGAGCTACTCAGAATCATCGGTTTAAGGATCTGTCACGTTACGAGGATACCATCGAGGAGCATAAGGAAATTTATCTCGCTATTGCTTCTGGAAATGGGGATAAAGCAAAGGAATTGATGGAGGGGCATATTACGAAAATTAGGGCGGAACTGGTGGAGTCAATGATTTAGTTAAGAAGAAGCAGGCACCCTTCAGGTATCTGCTTCTTCTTTTTCGAGCGGCTTAGTATCCAGCTCTACTTCATCATCTAAATATTTTGTTGTATTATATCCGTAGATATCCAGACTCTTCGGAACCACGTTATTCCCTTGTATCTTAAAGCTCTGAACTGTAAAGAAATGACGCGGCTGTTCAAGCTCTTCGTAAATGAAAGGTGTTTTATTCATATCGTATTCTTTTCCATTTTTATCAACGATGACTCCTTTATAATCCCCTTCCATGGAACTATTTTCTTCCTCAGTCACAATATTAAAATTAAGTGATTCATACGCTCGATTCTTAATTTCATGATTACTTATAACCACTATGCTAGGCTGACCAACTTCAACCTTATCAATGGAAATGGTACTTCCCGCATATTCAAAGGTCTGAGGATATTCCCTGGAAGCATCAAGGGCAATTGTTTTATTGTCTGTAATTGACAAATAAACACTATCGAATCGAACTTTGACTTTATCGGCTTCTTTTTCAAATAGAGGTTTAAAATGCGCCTGAAACTTGCTCCATCTTAAATCATTCTGTGAATGTACGTATGAGTTCCCGTATAAATCAGCTTCAGCTACTTTATTGTTAATTTTCAAACTTTTAAAATTGATCATGTCGATCCGCTTCTCCGGCTGTTCAGTTTTGAGTCCGTATTGCAGGAGTGTTCCTGTTGGAGCAAGGATTAGTTTATCAATCAAGACTGCTATGCCCTCAATTTCAACTTCTTCATTCAATGCATACTCGACAGAGGGATTTTTTGTAACAGGAATGTCGAAGTTCCACTTTCCTTCCTCCGGCTCCATATTCACAAATGAATCTGATGAGTTTCGTTTTAATTTCATAACCTTATTAATATTGAGCTGAATGGTGGCTTCATTTTCTTTCAGCGGCCTCAGACTCATTTTCCCATGATAATTGTTCTTTTCCTTTTTATTAAGATCTGACTCCATATCTGGCGGTATATACATAGGATAGGTATTTGCCGCCATTATTTTCATTTCGTCCTCAATAAAAATGCCATCATCAATGTTAATCATATATTGATTGTTCTCATTGGTATCTTCTATTTCATAAAAAATAAGAGTTTGAATCTCATCAGCAATTACACTCTTAATCTTTATTTTAACACCATTGCTTTCAGCTTCCAGCCCGAGCCTTTCACCTAAATCCTCCTGGAGAAAAATGCGCAGCTCCTGATTTTCTTCTGTCAATGAGTAATAGACTTTCGAAAAAATCCCGGTAAAAAAACCTGTGCACATGAATAAGACGAGGACATTTGCTGAAATAAGTCCAATTCTTTTACGCTTAGTCTTTTTTTGTTTAAGGAGATTTTCCCTTTGTGAGACTCGTTCTTTTACGTTTTCTATGAAACCTGCAGGTACGCTGAATGTCTCAATGGTTTCAGAGAAGTTCAATATGGTTTCCTGCAGAGATCCCAGATCATCCTGGCAGTTATGACAATGATAGATATGCATTTCAAAATCGATTTTCCGCGGCCGTTCCAGTTTTCTTTCCAGGTAATCCATGTAAAGCTTTTGGTATTCATTGCAGCCCTGATAGTCCTCTCCATTTCCCAATCCTTTTCTGAGTAATTGGAAGCCTGAAAATAAAAACTCCTTTATCTGTTCAGATGACAATTGGAGAAGCTGTGCAGTTTCCTCTCTGGAGATTCCTTTTATATAGGTTAAGACCAGCACTTCTCTTTCCTGCTCTTTTAACTGCTGCAGTGCATGACAAATGCTTTCCTCTGAAGCTTTTAAACTATTATCAATAGGAATATCCCGGCAGACTTGGATAAAAATAGATAGAACCCACATCTCAAAAGATGTGCTGTTTTTAAATTTTGGCAGCTCCTTATGCACCTGTAAAATGGCCCGATAAAAAAGCTCCTCTATCTTGTCTTGGTTCCCAAGATAAGACCAGCCGAGTGCATAAAAGGATCGCTGATGGTGTTCAAACCAGCTAACGATGGATTTTATTTCTTTTACACTTATCTTCACTGGTAATATGGGATTATTTTTTTCTGGAATGATCAAGATCATTCTCCCCTTTATCTATGCCTTATTATTTATATACCTGGTTTTATTATAACGACTAAAGTAAGTTTGTTCACCAAAATTTGGATAAGAAAGTCATATTCCCTTTGCCAAATTAAAAAACTATCTATATCCCTCAGCATTGGAAGGCTTTACCTCCTCCTGAACCCTCGACCAAATATCTGAAAGCTTCAGGCTGAGAACCATCCAAAACGTGAAAATGAACAACTGCCTATACTGTTTCATATTATATAAACTGAAAACGTACAGTTAGGAGCAATGATATGCACAAAGAAAATAAACAGCCAATTCAAGTGGTAAATATTCCGAGTCCAAGCTTGAATTCCAAGCTTGGCAGATATTTTATAGGAAAAACAGAATTATTGAATTTTGGAGGAGGATATTACGCCTGGGGCGGCATTGTAAACCCCATTAATTCTGGAGTCAATCTATATATCGATCTTTTTACCATTACAAACTTTTCAGCTCAAAATTTCATCAGTGAAATATGGTTAAATGCCGATCCGCCTAAAAATGCAGTTGACTCCTTCAATGTAACTCCAACAAATCAGGCTGTTTCACCACCGCCAACACCAAAGGCGATAATGAAGAATGCTGGTTATTCCACTGAACCCATGACTAAAGGTGTGAATATTTTTGATAGAATTGTTACTCAAAATTCCACCCTTGTAAGTGATTCACACAACGGCTCCATAATTATTGGCCCCGGAGGCTCCTTCTCAATACTTCTAAGACCACCGGGATATCAATACATCGCAGGGACAATCGTTTTGACCTGGTGGGAGGAAAATAAATGAATCGTCGGTCAATGCATGAATATGAAACGGCAAATATGAGCCTTGATTTAAAGGATAAGGAAAAACATCCCAAAGAGGTCACTGTATTGCCGGAAAATGTATATCATTCCTATCTTGGTGAGTACTTTTTGGGTCAAACTGATATCATATCCTTAGGAGGCGGATATCATGGATGGGGAGGACTAGTCAACCCGGCGGACTCCAAAGTAAATATATTTTTGAATGCCTATACCATTTCTAACTATTCCAATGAACCATTAACAGCTGAAGCTTGGCTAAGCGGTATACTTCCTGCTGGCGGAAAAACATCACCGTATCTTGCAGCCGGAAATCAAGCCATTACTCCGCCGCCAAGGTCCAAGACTGAAATAAAAAATGCCAGCTTCGTATCAGGTAAACCCAGAGGCGGTACTTACGCCTTTGTAAGAAGGGTTGAACCCATAGTCACCCTTACTAAACATGATTTTCAAGGTATGTTTATCATACCTCCAGGAGGTTCCTTTTCCTTATTCTTTTTGTCACCGGGAAAAAGGCAGGTAAATGCAAGAGTCGCCTTTGGCTGGTGGGAAGAAAAAGCATAATCAAAATTTCAGATCACAGAAATATTAAATTTCATTTAATCTGGTTAATTAAAAGGATTGCAGGATATGTATAACAATAACTTCATACTAACGAGGCGGCTTTTTGCGAATTAAAAAACCGCCTTCTTATGTCATAATTTGCAGGTAAAATATCTATGCTACTTCTCATTCCATGCTGGTGCTGGCCATACAACCCTTGATTCAGCAACAGATAATGGCCATATTATTTTATATTCCTGATTGATAATTTGAGCCAGTAATGCATCAGCTAATATGTTTTGCCCGTTTGAATCAAAGCGAACGCCTTTCCAAGGCATTATTAAACGTTTTCCTGGAATGTTGGTACCAAGAAGAGCTCTTTTTATTTCATCTTTATTAATACTTCCAGCCCGATTAATTGCATCAGCCAGAACAAAAAATCCTGTAAAGCTCCGTGCATTGGTTTCATTCATATCTTCATTATATTTAGAACGGTATAGGTTATTGACTTCCGTTACGATTGGTTTGACTCTTCCCAAACCCAGTGCCCAGGCAACACGACTAATAATGTATTTACCATCTTTTCCTGTCGTTTTTAGAAATTCAGGTATGTGTAACCTGCATTTTGGACAACTAGCCCTTCAGGAAACCAATTTAACGTATTAAGGTCTTGAACTACTTGTGTTGCATCAGATAGAAATTGGTGGCCAAAAACAACTTGTGCCTTACTCTTTCGAATCCTATCGAGCTCATCCAATAGTGACGAAACAGGCGGGGTATACATTTCAAATTCTACAAGCTCGCCTGAGAACTTTCGAATCATACTTTTTTCAATTGCAGCTGCCTCTAACCCAAAAATAGAATCCTCAGTCAAAATAGCAAAATTTTTAATATCTCTGCCTCTGTTTCTTAGAAATTGAAATAGTTCAAAGAAAAGATTAGTGTATAGATGGTCATTTGGTGCTGTTCTAAAGAAATACTGATAATCCCTCTCTGTAAGCGATGGTGCAGATGCTTCCGGGGCTAAAAAAGGAACTTTTTCCGCTTCAGCGATAGCAGAAGCTTGTAAAGTTACACTACTTTGATAAGAACCAATCAGTGCTGCAACTTTTTCTTTTACAATTAATCGTTCAGCTTCTTCTCGACCAATTGCCGGAATCCCCTGAGAATCTCCATAAATCATCTTAATTTTCCGATTCTCTAATAAGGGAAGGCCATTAGTACGAGCTAACGGTAACGGCAAATCGTATCGATTATTTACTATCTCAACAGCCAAATCAATGGCTTGGCGAATATCTTTCCCAACAGCAGCCAAAGAACCTGTAAATGGATAAACGGCTCCAATTTTCAGCTCTCTTCCCTCTCCCATATAATTCTTCCTCCCTAGCTTTAACCTTTAAAAGATAAAGTCACTATTTACTTATATTCAATAAATAAAAGATGGTTTACAACAACCTCTTTTCTTAAAAACCGATTATAATCAGGAGTAGAACGTTTAATGCTCACCTATGAATCATACATTTAGTAAAAAAACTCCTGTTGCAGAAGTACTTAGACTTAAAAAGTTAAGTCCTCTGCAAAGGAGTTTTTCCACTGAAAAGCTATCTATATCCTTCAGCATTGGCAGGCTTCCCCGCCTCCTGGACCTCAACCAAATATCTGAAAGCCTCCGGCTGAGAACCATCCAAATCATAAAAATCATACATTTTAGCCAGCTCCCCGCTTGAAAAGGATTTGCCGTTCAACCGTTTTTTATCAGGATCTTTTGCAACAGCACTAATTGCCCGTCCTATATACCTTGGTGTTTCAGAGATCACGAAATGCGGCTCATTTTCAGCGGCATCCTTCCAATTCTCCTCTGTGACCCCAAACACCTCGAGCATAATTTCTGAACGCATCCATCCGGGTGAAACTGCAACCGCGGTGCAATCATAAGGTGAAAGTTCGTGGGCCAATGCTTTGGCCATACGGATGACAGAGCTTTTGGCCAAGTCATAATACAGAGACACCCGGTAGCGATCTTGATTATACTCTTCTGTTCCGTCTGATACTTCGACTACTAATCCCCCTTTGTTTTTGATTAAAAGCGGAAGGGCATAATGACTTGTGATAATATGAGTATCAATCGCCAGACGAAGCATTCTCATTCCCTTCTCCATGGAATGCTCCCAGACAGGAATGTCCCATTCAATCAAATTTTCGCCTCCCCATATATCATTAACGAGGATATCCAGCCTGCCCTGTTCTCTCTCAATCTTTTCAATCAATGACTGCACCTGATTCGGTATAAGATGATCCACTTGAACAGCTATTCCAGTTCCGCCCAGCTCATTGACCAATTCAGCCGTTTCTTCGATGGTTTCTTTGCGTCCATATTCCGACGTCTGTTCTCGTGTTGTACGGCCTGTAACATATACCGTGGCACCTGCTGCACCGAGTTCCATAGCGATGCCACGGCCAGCTCCCCGTGTTCCGCCGGCTACCAGCGCTACCTTACCTTTTAATGATGTCATTCCGATCTGCCCCCTTTTGTGTTATATGTATACTATAATCATTAATGTGGACATCTAATGTCATATTTAAAACTTTTTTATCAGGAGTGAACAGATTGCGCGCAGACAGACTCATTGCGATCGTATTATTGCTTCAAAATAACGAAAGAATGACCTCGAGGGAATTGGCAAAAGAGTTAGAGGTAACGGAGCGGACCATACACCGGGATATGGAAGCCTTAAGCGCCGCTGGCATCCCTGTCCTGGCTGAACGAGGAAAATTCGGCGGCTGGAAACTGCTTGAGAATTACAGAACAAATCTTACCGGGTTAAAAGCTGCTGAAATCAAAACACTGCTTCTCTCCCCCTCCTCCCAGCACCTTGCAGACCTTGGCATCAGCAATGATTGGAAAGAAGCACGACAGAAACTTCTGGCCGCTATTCCTGCTCCACTAAAAGAAGGTGTGAAGGACATTTCCAACCGTATTCATATCGATACCAGCACGTGGAGGGAAACACCACGGGAATTGAAGTCTTTTGGAATCGTCCAGCAGGCGGTATGGGAGGAGAAAAAACTTCAGATTCAATACGAAAAAGCAGATAAACAAACAAGCGAAAGAATAGTTGAGCCGTTAGGACTGGTTGCCAAAGGGAACACTTGGTATCTAGTAGCTGCTTCTGATGCAAAGATAAAAACCTACCGAGTTTCTAGAATAATTGATGCCGTGGTGATTAATGAGAACTTCAGCAGGCCGAATGACTTTGATCTCGCAGACTATTGGCAGGAATCTAAGCAGACATTCATTAGCAGCCTGCCTAAATTTGAGGTAGAAGTGGAGATTTCTCCAGCCATTCTTCAGCGGATTAATTTTACCGGGCGATTTGTTCAGGTACTTCACACGGATTCGCCTAAAGAAAATGGATGGATTCCTGCAAGCCTTAGCTTTGATACCGAAAAAGAGGCACGAGAGTATATTCTTGGGTTTGGGAATCAGATTAAGATTGTACATCCTGTTTTCCTTAGGAAAAGTGTGAGGGAGATGGCTGAGGGTGTTGTTGATTTGTATAAGGAAAATGGGGAATAGCAGGAAAAAATTTTCTCCGGATGACCAGCGCATTTCCCGCAGACTGGGTCCCATTATTCCAAAACCAGCCTCATTTATTTCTGGGGCTCGGTTTATTAAAAAAGTGCATTACCTCTCAGAACTTAACGAATTAACTCAGAAGGGTTCAGCACTATTACTCCAGCAAAGAAAGCTAATTACACTTATGAATATTGCTTTAAATACTTAGGAAAGTGTTCACATAATTGTTGATAAGTTTTTAAAATGCAAAAATTAAATGATGCGAAATGTGGTATTATTTTCCTTGAAGGCGAACTAATCGAAAAATCGCTTCTCGAATCTTCTTAAACTCCATTCAAAATCTCACTATTAAATAGTAACCTTAAATCCCTGAATCAAAATCATTTCTAACTTTCTCTTCTACTATCTCAATGATAATTTTCTATAAATATATATTTGTGAAAGGAGTGGTATGCCATGTAAACTACCTGCAGCACGACTAAAAAAAAACAAATTTAAAATTGAAGGAGGAATATTAAATGGGTCATGATATATATGGCTGGAATAAAGCAAGGGAAGAAATAGCTTATGCCCGTTTTAGCATGGGGAATCGCAATGCGGTACTGCTATACGGTTTACTTGATGCATATCAGTTCTATGCTGGTGTTAGCGGATCTGGTAAAAGTTCGATTTTCTCGTTACAACAATTTGAAAAGGCTTTGAAAGAATATAACAAACTACTTAATACTAGTGCTTCACTTAAAGAAAGTGATTGTACATCTTGGGATCAAAAGCAAATTCTGAATTTTATCCAGAACTGTTTGGCAACAGCACAGAAAGAAAAAAGTGTTGAAGTGTATTTTGGCTAGTGTTTTATAAAATGTAATAAAAGACTTTCCTCTAAGCCCATTCTTCCGATCATCCACAATGCATCCTCAGTCTTTAACGTAATGATGATTTCTCTAGATGACTAGCACCATTTTCTTACACTGGCTCTCATTAACAAAACCGGGCCGTATTCTTATCTCTGGCTCGGTTTTGTTAATGGACAAGGGTACATCTAAGTACTTTAAATCCTTTCTTTCCTCATCCCCTATACTTGATCGTTAGTCCTTTTAAGAAGTTTCTGGCAAAATTGTCTAGGCAAACTTTATAATTTTTATGCCCTTCTTTTCTTAAAAAAGCTCCGAGCTCTCCTTTTGATACGTTTAATCCAGCTTTTTTGAATACATCTATCATGTCCTCTGTCGTTAAGGACAAGGCGATTTTGATTTTCTTTAAAAGGATATTGTTTATGTTTGAATAATTTTCTAAGGTCGGTTCTGGCGTATTTGTTTGACCTGGTTTTGGCTCCTGTCTACCTCTTTTATAGATAATAAAGCCATTTAAAAAAGAATTTAACATACTATTTGTCAATTTTATTTGGCTGTCATTTTCTTCTTCATCATCAGACTTTTTGAGGATCCTTACCACCTCTGGTACGGACACTTCAGTTCCTCCAAGTTTAAAGATCTCAGCCATTTCACTATTTTTGATTTCTAACGCATATCTCAAACGAATTAATATATCATTATTGTCCATGATTTTATTTTCCTCCTAATTTGATGCTCTTGCTGCTTAACTATCTTCAGTCTATCATCACTATAGCCTCATAATACATAGAAAACAGAAACAATTATCTTCAGATTGCCTAAAGAGAATTTATGAATGGCACAAAAAAGCCGCACAGCATCCCACTATGCGGAAATTATATGTATAGTTGGCGGGACCGCCTGGGAATCGAACCCAGCTAACCTGGCACGCAGGTCACAAGCGGTTTTGAAGACCGTGGAGGGCACCAGCACCCCAATCAGCCCCGTAAATCAAGGGGTTAAAACGGTCTTTTACCAAACCCACCAACGGTTTAGCCTATAGCATTCTTAATTAAATTTTATCAAAAATGTGGACATTTATCTATATATTTCAAACATCAAAACACTTTTTTGATAAGATATTCTAATTAAAAGTGTAAAACCAATCCTTAATTTACCAATTATAGAGAGAATAGAAGGAACTTGAAAGCCTAGATATCTGCTATTAAAGCTTAGAATGCTGTAATAATCGCTGGAACATACGTTCAAGTATCTTTCTCTCTTTTCAAAAAAGAACTATTAAACTCTATACTATTAAATTTGCTAATGCTTTTTCTTTTACTTTCTTAGCATCCTCTTCTAATTCCAATTGATGTATTTTCCTATGACAGTTTGGACATAAGGCGATTACATTATCAATGCTGTCGTTCCCACCTTTAGACAAGTAATGAATGTGGTGTACTTCTAAAAAAGGTTGCCCATGTTTATCTAAAAATGGAGCTTTATTTTCACATAACTGACAAATCCCATTTGCTACTTTTCTAGCAAATTCTTTAATAAATACGTTTCGATTATATATAGAGGTTTGAATACCCCCACGATTAACTTTAGCTTTTGATTGTTGCTCCAATAAGTCTTGTTTTAATTGTTTTAAAGGAATACCTTTAAAATATTCTAGTTTCATCTTACTAAACTTTTCGTATATAGCAGAAAAATCATTATAGTCTTTGGTAAATTGCAAGTTTTCCTTCCATGCTTCCTGATCATTTTTTATCCGCCACATTGAATCATATCGGGTAGCCCAAACCTCTCCAATCTCTATATCATATCTTTTAGCTTCATTCATTATATTTAGAGCTTGCTCTTGTGTTTTACATAATAATATTTGATGTATAAATAAAATGCTGTATTTTCTTTTCGTTAATTGGAAAACCTTATTTTTTATTTTTACACATTCATCATAATCTTCAATAAAGTGTATCAGAGAATAAACAAAAAATTTAAAAGGCGGGTTAAATTCAAGCTCATCTAATTTATTTATGAATTGCTTTACCTGGTCATAGTTTTCTAAATTATATAACATCATTTTGAGTTCACTTATCAAAATTGTTTGCCTGTGTTTTTTAATCAAATCTAGCCACAAGAGTATTTCGGACAAATCCATTTTAATATTCACAGTTCTCCCTCTAATCTTCCACCATTATCCATTATAACAATCTCATAGTTTATATGAAAAACTTTCAAGTAATTTTCACTTTTGCCTTACATTTTTTGTTTCAAATAAAGACAATCTAATTGTAATCAAGAACAACAGAACAATGGAGTCCCTTTTTTAATCATGCTTCTTAAAAACCACTGAATTAATTCTGATAATACCCAAAAATCATTATCAACATTTACATTATGAAATTGGAAGAATTTCTTTTCAACTCGATTCATAAAACGATTTGCAAGGTATATATACATTTCCTTATAAAATAATCATTTGTTGCTATAGCAGTATGGGAAAGAGTTGTTTCTTAGCTTTTATAGGGTAAGTTTCTTTTCGAAATTATTTAAGATGTCCACTTAACCTTATCCTACTTTACCATACATTTGTTCCAGTAGAAGTTATAAGAGACTCTGCATCGTGTGGATAAAGGTACTAACGTTCCTCCTAAGCAGTATCTCCCAGATTAAATATGGTTAAAAAATATAAATATAGAAAAATATGGGTATGTTATTTTTGCTATAATTAGGATGAGTGTTTTAGATACATTTAAATATTGAGGGGTGTTTCGGTTGCGACTGAAAAAGTTCAGTGTTTTAAACTACAAAGTATTTAATACAAAGTTCAGCATTGATTTTTCCAGTGAGGACATTGTTATTTTGACAGGGAGAAACAATACTGGTAAGTCAACATTTCTAGAAGCAATAAACCAGTTTTACCTTCCTACTACTGCAAAAGGAAAGATACCAGTTGAATGCTACTCCAACCAAGACGAGAACAAAACAATTGAATTAGAAGCTGAGTTTGTTATGGACGACGAAACTGGTGAAACAGTTACCATTGTGAAAAAGTATTCTAATGATAATGGAAGATATTATGATACACAAGGCATTGAAATAAAACGAACTCATGCGTTGAAAGAAACATTAGACGAAATTTTGGCAAATAGCCCTTATTACATCACACCCTATATGACTACTGAAGAAATAGACAAGCAAGTACAAGAGATTTACTCACAGATAATTACAGCAGAATTAAACAAGTTGGAAATGGAAGAGTTTGATGAGGAAGAACTTAAAGCAATTAAAAGAGAATACATAGAACTAAAAAGCTCAATCCCAAGGTTGTTAAAAAAATTAAAAAGTAAGACGGACTTTTCACTCTCAACCGTTAGTCAGAGCGTATCAAAAAGTTTACAAAGTGTATTTTCAAATGACTCTCTTCAGCTTTCAGTTCAAGGTGGAGAAAGTAATGGCTTTTCAGTATCTGATTTAGTCAAATCTACTAGCTCTAGCGTACTAATTGGCAACATACACAATAGTGATATGCCACTCTCTACACAAGGTACAGGAATACAAAGAATGAGTTTAATTTACATCATCCAAAATATGATTGAACAGGGATTGATGGGAACAAAGAACACGCAAAAAATGCTACTTATTGATGAGCCAGAAGCCTTCTTACACCCAGAAGCTGTTAGAGCTTTAAGCAGGTCTCTTTATGCAATTGGAAGTAGGATGCCATTAATTATCTCTACCCATTCTCCTGTGCTGATTGACCTTTCTGAGAACCATACTACTATTCAAGTATTTAGAATTGGAAAAACCGAAGCTATTGAACTGTATCAATCATCCAGCTCCCAGTTTGATAAAGATGATATAAAGAACATGAAACTCTTGAATTATGTGGATTCATATGTCAACGAATTCTTCTTTGCTGATAAGATTATTGTTGTAGAAGGCGATACGGAATATGTTGCATTTAAGCACTTTATTAAAGAGCGTGGTTTGAATATCCATGTCATTAGAGCAAGAGGCAAAGCAACGATCTGCTCTCTCATGAAAATTCTTAACCAGTTTAACATCAGGTATTACATTTTACATGATATAGACAATCACGAGAGATTTACACACACAACACTGAAGGCTCAACAAACAAACTGTAATAACATATTTGCATTAAAAGGGAATTCTACCAGAATCTTTGGTTCAGTCCCTAACCTTGAACGTGCTATCGGCTTAGGTGACATTCCTAACAATAAAAAAACAGAGACCATTCATGGAATAATACATGAACTAGTTGAAGCATCTTACAATCAAGCTAGGGAGAAGATAGAGAAGGTGTTCAACTACATCTTTAGTTTGGACAATCAAATGACTTTAGAACACCCTTTTATCGAGATTATAGGAGACAAGGATTATGAAAATCTGTTTACTCCATTATTAAGTCAAGAACGCAAGATACTAAAAAGGAAATCTAAGGCAGTTTCTAAGGTAGAGCAAGTAACATTTGAATTGTAAATTTTATAACTTAAGTAATTTCTTGTATATTTTTGGAGCAGAATTATGAGGAATTATAAGTAGCGAGTGATTTTAGTGGTTCTCTCGCTATTTTGTCTCGCCTTAAAAGGAGGGTTTTAATAGTTGTTGTATAAATCTGAAGCGGTGAATACTAACAATGAGTTAAATCAACCTCTCCGAAGCAATTAAAGTACATAGTTCAATCTATATATTAATAGAAAACTATGCACCAACTAAAGTTGTATCATAAAAATCTAAAGCATTTTATCTCCAATTAGAATCTACTAAAGAAATCCTTGCTCCAGTCAAACTAACGATGGGTCTTATAATCTTTTTAGGTAGTCCAATTAGTTGGAACAACTATCCTATTAATAATACGCCAATCAACACTCCGAAAGCTGAGACACCCAATATCAGGGCAATCTTGTCTAAAGGAGTATTACCCACATTAGAAAAGCCAATCATATAAAAGTTTTTCACTTTTCATATTCTCCAATACTATTTTTTATTAGCTGTCTTAATTCCTCGATAGTTAACACATTATCTTTTTCTCTGTGAATCATCCTGTGGCAATTCGAACAAACAGGGACTAAATCTGACTCAGGATTTATGACTACTTCTTCTTGAATAGTACTAAGAGGTTTTAAATGATGAATTTCTATGAAATCTCTCCCCCGCTCTCCATAGACTTTCTCAAAGTTAAATCCACATACCTTGCATATAGTACCATGTATGCGAATAGCTTCTAAGCGGTTTTTTGGATTTCTTTCATATCGAGTACCATAATAATTCTTGGCTTGACCGTCCTTATAAAATGAATTCTCTTGTGCAAGTTCTGCGTCGATATCATTTATAACACTATCCTCTAGATATTTTTCACTTAACATCTGGAATAGGTTACGAAAATCCTTAAGAGGCTCTTTATCCCATGGGTCACCCTTAGGTCTGTCTTGCTTATAATGGACCATCGATATTTCTTCAAATTTTATTTTCGGGGAGTGTTCCAATAAGAGCTTAATTCCCCGTTTCTTTGCAGGTGTGAGCAGTTGTTTAGATGTTTCATGTTTAATAGTAACCTTCTTTATTATCCTATGATTATACAAGATTAGGATTTGATATCTGAATGGACCTTGCAGTTGAGTGTCTAAGAATTTTTTCACAGTAATAATATGGTATTGTGTCTCATTTCCATAATTATATCTTTTATTGATAAATTCCTTTTGAAATTCATCCTTATTAAACTTCTTACCTGTTTTTGAAATCAATTGAGACACATTTTTTTGAGGTTTAGAATCTGGATAAATAATCTCTCCACTTCCGTTGGTCGTTCTAAATAAAGAAAGAAATGATTCCCAGCTTTTAAAATCAAAGACACTCTTCTTTTGTTGCTCATAAAAACTTTCGTATTCAGCATAAGTTAAATTGGAATATCCCATTTTTGGAGCAATATTAGTAAATAGTCCTTCGCCAGGTAACCTCTTTTCCTTATTTATAATGATAGCAGACAAGGGAGGATAACCGTGTTCAATACATCTAACTGAAATCTCACCTAGTGGGTCTTTTAGTACTATGGGTGGAACACCTTCTAAACCAATCTCTTTACATAACTGCCCATATTCTATAACTTTTTGTCGTTTAGCATATTTAACAAGCACTTCACTTATCTTCTTCAACAATTCTAACCTCACTATGTTCCCTCCCTACTATCATCTTAACTTGTATACTATATTATTAAGGCTTATATATATTTTCTCGATGCCATTTGATGTAGTCCTGTTGTATCTCATTCACTTCAACACTCATAGTTTCATTAATATTAAGAAAAATCTTTGTATCTTCATCCAAAATAGCAGAAATCAGAATTGTTCCATCATCATCAAAGCTAATATATCCCTTATCAAACAAAGAATCATGATTAGGACAAAGTAGCAAGCCATTATTCACATCTAAGCGCTCTTGATTATTAGATTGACTCCAAGGCTTGATATGACTTGCTACAAGAAATCGTTCATCTGTAACACCACATAACCTACACTTATTCCCTTGTTTTAAGAGCGCATTTTTAAAGAATGTTTGTCCAATCCTAGATTTCACAATTAATTCTTTCTCTGTTTGTTCTAGCGCAATAGTGGAATTAAGCTCTTTTTCCAAATCCTCTATTATTTCTATATCTTTCTGTTTATTGGCTTGAACCAAAGATGTTTTAGTAATTCCATTCGTGTCTTCTAAAATCTGAAACAAATACTCTGCTAACTCTGGTGATACTCTAAATAAATAACCTGTATTCCCACGACCAATTGTATTGAATGGAGCATATTTTTCTCCTTGTAACTTGAGTATATCCTTCATATAATCCTTATATTTAATTGGTCTCACTAAGTCAATGTACTCTACAAGTATCATCCATCCATCTTTATGCCATAGTTTAAAGTCATCTAAATCTGAAGGTCTCTCCCGTTCTAAACAGTCTTCTTTAGCAACTAAAACAGAGAGCATCTCTGTATCATAACTATTAAAAATGATATCTCCTTTTTTCACTTTTTTCATATCTGTCCAATGGTGAAATGTTTGTCCTTTCTCGTTTTTTTGTGGCGCCCAAAGATATTTTCCACTTTTTTCTTCATGATAACTTTTATTTTGAAATACTAGGAAAAAATTCACTACTACCCTCTCCAAACTTATACTTAATTTCACATATAATTAGAATACTATAGGCATATAGAAAAATAATCCTTTTTTTACAGATATATTTTTACGGATTTAATGAGTTGAGAAGGAACTTAATATTTCACAAATTATTAAAAAGGACTTTTGGCCTATATATCTAACTTTATGTAGGGGAGGGATATTTATGGAGAAAAAAGTTAGACCACATTGTTCTGTCTGTATGAAAGAAATAAAAATGGGGCAAGAAGTGGTTATGGATGGTACTTTCAAAGGTATCATGCATGCAAATTGCAGTTACTTATCGGCAATAAAGATTGAGGACAAAGGATTGTTTGAAGTGATTATAGGAAGAAATCAGAGCTGGTTTAAGCAGTTCAACCATTTGATTACGCATTAATAGAAATAACCCTTCTCTATGGAGAAGGGTTTTGTAATCTATTTTAATTATGAATTGCAATGTTGTTTTTACTGTTTAATTTTCAACTCAAAAATTAACTTCTTTATAAATCCTTTTGTAAGTATGAGTAAATGACATGATTTATAATATACAAGCTATGTAAGAATTAATTTTCTTTTATTTTAGTTCAAAGTATAAGTCCTTTTCTAACTTAATTAAATTCATTTTTTATATATAAATTCATTGCATTTTGGATACTTTTGAGATTTCTTCTTTAATAAATCAACTATATATAATCGTAGCTCCGTAGCGGCATGTATAGATTCACTGGTTTCTTGATAATTAGGTTCATAGCCTGAATGTACAATTTTATTCCTAAGCTTATTTGATTTTAGATGCCACTTTCCTATCCATCCGCTTCTATCTCTAATATCCCAATTTCCACCTAACCTTTTTTTGAACTTATCCTTAACAAATTGCGTTACTCCCTTATATTGAGGAAAAGATAATTGTTGTTCAATTACCTGTTCTGTTTTTCCTTCCTCTAAACACATGTGTTTATATAAAGTGGTTAAAAATGTTTCTAAACTTGTTTGAGCATTAATCACAGCTTCCTTATAGTTCCCCTCCATGTATCTCCTTTTAGCACCCAACATAAATTCTTCGGAAATAACAAAAGGGTTAATACCGTTTTTTATGAACATTGCGTATTGTTGTATTTCTAGAAATTCATCTATTGATATTGTATCCTTTATATACGGTACTTGATTGTGCAGCATCAGTATGTTATCTTCAGGCATATCAAAATCAAGGTTCTTGATATATCTACAAAGTATATTGGGAGGTAACATTTCCCTCGTTACCTTATAAACACTTGTATCCTTGGTTTTAATAACATATGAAACAATTATTTTGTTTAGATGGCTTAAAAGGTTGTCGAATACGTCACTAATATAATTATCATCTATAGAATTATTTTTCACTTTGTTAGAAGTGAAATAATTCATTTCTACTCTGGTTTTTGCTGAATGGAGGTTAATTGGTTTGCCTTCTCTATATGACCCAATTAACATTTGATTATCAATTACTTTGTCCTCAAATGAAAAAGTAAGTCGCTCATATTGACTTATTATATGGGTTATAAACCCTTTTGGTGGAAAAGGTAATTGAAAAGGCAAAAAAAGTGCATACTGAAATATAATCTTTGGTCTGAAATTCTCTCTTTTGAAGATAGGCGCTATTTGCATATTATACATTGCCTTATTAAGAAAGAACGGTCTTTCCTTTTCTGACACTCTAATTCTCTCCAATACTATTGTAATTATTTGATTTACCTAACTTGTCATTTGTCTGTCTCAGTGCTCCTTGCCGCCCTATAAAGAGTCGCTTTACTTATCTTAGTTATTTCTTCAATTTCTTTGACAGCCATCTTATTAGTCTCTCTGTTATAAAATAGTTCAAGAGCATACTGCAAGCACCTATTATTTTTAGTATACTTTTTGGGTCTACCTTTGTACACACCCCTTTGTCTTGCTTCTTCGATTCCTTCTTGCTGCCTTTCCTTAATCATATCAGCTTCAAATTCAGCAATTCCAGATAAAACGGTAATCATTAACTCCCAATAGGTGTTCCTGTATCAATCTTATCTCCGCCCATATTAAGCACAACCAAATGAACTCCTTTACTATTTAGATACTCAATAGTAGAAAGTGCATCCCTTGTACTCCTTGCAAATCTGTCCAATTTCGTTACAACAATGGTGTCCCCTTCTTGAAGGGTCTCAAGGAGCAAATTAAATTGTTGCCTATCCTTTTTTCTACTACCGCTTACCTTTTCTTTAAAAATTGTGTCGCACCCAGCTTCCTCCAATTGCTTGATTTGTACAGTTAAGTTTTGACCAGCAGATGATACACGACCATATCCATTTTCACACTTCTCCCACCCTATTTTGATACACGTATTTGAGATGCCATTTACCTTATAATACTAATTCAGGTAGTTTGTATTAATAAGGTGTACTCAAATGAAACAAAAAAACAGATTGCTGGAGAAGCAATCTGCTATTATTAGTTACTCATGATTTATAATTGTTCTGAATACTTTGAAGCAAAATACCAAATAAAATATAAATAAAAATATTGAAAGGATTTGATTTGCAACAAAAAATGTAAAGTACAAAATTGATAATAGTAATACTACTGCTAACCATACCCAAGTTCTTCTTTCTTTCTTTATCTTTTTTATCGAGAACAGGTCAATGATTACAATAATTAGTATCAAAAAAGACATCAAATTGATTAACACTAATGTTATGTAAAATTTTTCCTCAAAAGAGTCATTTTCAATATACCCTATTAATATAATAGTAAATAATAAAATAGTGAGAATAGAGAACAAAGACAATAAAAGTGGTTGCAACAATGGGAGGAACTTTGTTCTATATTGGTATTCTAACATTTTCATAATACTTTTCTCATTTTTATTTGCAATTTCGTTAAACTGGTTATATTTTATTCCGTTTTTCTCTCTTCTTATATCATTAATAAACCCTAAAATGGTTTCATCACTCATATTTAGATTAAACTCTTCTACCTTTTTACTATTATCGTATGTTAAATAAGGATATACATTTACAAGGCACTCTTTTACTTTGTCGAAATTAGATTTTGAAGAGTAAAAGTTATTTAATTCAAACTCCAGTTCTAAAAATCTCATAAGAATAATGGTTTCTTCTTCTCTTCTATATTTTTCGTCTTCAATTAATTTAATTCTAAATTGTTTATAAAGCCACAAAAATAATGCTAATATTGCTAGATACACTATCAAGTCCAAAAGGTTATTCCCAAATATTTCTGTTATTCCATTAAATATTATTTTTATTATTTCAGCTTCCATCTTATCAATCCTTTTTCACAACTATTCTCTCCAACCGTATAATAATTTTCACATATAACAAGAATACTATAGATAACTAGAAAAATAATCCTTTTCTTACAAATTTACTATAAAAAATCAAAAAAATTGAAAAAACACCCTTCCCGGGTTTTTGTGAAGAACAAAGTTAGATTCGACTGTTAACAAAGAAGCGGTTTAGGATGGTCCTTTAAAGACATTTTATATGCTAAAAATAACTATCTACCTCATGAAGGTAGAAATCAAAGATGGCTAAAACAAATCAACTATTTGATTATCCATTAAAAGTGGTAGACCTACTTAACTTATTAGGAATTTTTCCAACACTACGTTTGCAAAATTTTGCCAAGTAGCTTACAATGTATTCAAGAAGTGCAGTGACTCAAGTTAGAGAAAAAGAAAAACCCATCATCTAGCGCCTTGGTCGGGAGTGAACTGCCCCCTGTCAAGTAGACAGTAGAAATAATAAAAATGATTTAAGCGGCTTTAGTTCTATATTCCATAGG
>NZ_JBQCMZ010000020.1:0-85583 GCF_051964675.1 Cytobacillus sp. SAFR-174
TGGAGCGGGTGAAGGGAATCGAACCCTCATCATCAGCTTGGAAGGCTGAGGTTTTACCACTAAACTACACCCGCATATAGAATTGTTATTTCCCGAATGGTCGGGAAGACAGGATTCGAACCTGCGACCCCTTGGTCCCAAACCAAGTGCTCTACCAAGCTGAGCTACTCCCCGTATAATGGCGCGCCCGAGAGGAGTCGAACCCCTAACCTTTTGATCCGTAGTCAAACGCTCTATCCAATTGAGCTACGGGCGCATCTATTAAAGCAACTCTTATATTATAACGATCTTAAATTCAGATATCAACAACTTTTTTTGGTGCGGCCGAGAGGACTTGAACCTCCACGGGGTTGCCCCCACTAGGCCCTCAACCTAGCGCGTCTGCCATTCCGCCACGACCGCTTAACAAAGCGACAAGTAACATCATACCAAAACGAGATGCGTTAATTCAATGGTAATTAATGGTGCGGGTGAAGGGAGTCGAACCCCCACGCCTTGCGGCGCCAGATCCTAAGTCTGGTGCGTCTGCCAATTCCGCCACACCCGCAATATGAAATTAAAATGGTGAGCCATGAAGGACTCGAACCTTCGACCCTCTGATTAAAAGTCAGATGCTCTACCGACTGAGCTAATGGCTCATTAAAAATGGCTGGGCTAGCAGGATTCGAACCTGCGAGTGACGGAGTCAAAGTCCGGTGCCTTACCGCTTGGCTATAGCCCAATAACAAATGGCGGTCCCGACGGGAATCGAACCCGCGATCTCCTGCGTGACAGGCAGGCATGTTAACCGCTACACCACGGGACCATCCATAAAAACCGTCGGAAATAAAAAAAAGTGACCCGTACGGGATTCGAACCCGTGTTACCGCCGTGAAAGGGCGGTGTCTTAACCGCTTGACCAACGGGCCGTTGTTAGAATTTTCTGGCGGAGAAGGAGGGATTTGAACCCTCGCGCCGCTTACGCGACCTACACCCTTAGCAGGGGCGCCTCTTCAGCCACTTGAGTACTTCCCCAAATATGGCTCCGCAGGCAGGATTCGAACCTGCGACCGTTCGGTTAACAGCCGAATGCTCTACCACTGAGCTACTGCGGAATAATAATAAACCTGATCAATAAAACAGTTAACATCTTATCGACTCTTCATATTATAAGGACGCGGACTATAAAAGTCAAGCATCTTTTTAGAAGAATTTATTAGCCGCTTATCCTGTATTGACCTGCGACAATTATTAAATATAAAGCGTACTTAATCTAATGTCAATTCTTTTTTGAACACTAATTTCCCTTTGCATTTACCGCAGACATATTTCTTCGTATCAACTTTTCTTTTTCTCTGATAAATTTGGCCGCATTCCTTGCACACATAAACAAGAATCTTAGCGGATTTGTTTGTTTTAGGGCGATCAGGCAAGGCTGAACAAAATCGGGGTGCTCCCACTTTCTTCATTAGCATTCTGAAATCCTGATCACGATGTTTATATCCTTTTCCCTCTAAGTGCAAATGATAATGGCAGAGCTCATGCTTAATTATTCCTGCTAATTCTTCAGGTCCAAGCTGCTCATAATACTTTTTGTTAATTTCAACATGATGTGAATTCAGCATATATCTTCCACCAGTGGACTTTAGGCGTGAATTAAAATATGCCTGGTGGCAAAAGGGCTTGCCGAAGCTTTCTAATGATATCTTTTCAACAAGTTTCTGAAGCTCCTGGTCATTCATCGCAATGTTTTCCTTTCTTATCGTAAACATGACAACCTATTATAGCATACATTATATATACCTTTTACAGCTCTGAACTCCTTGCAGAACGAGGGAGCCATTTTCAGATTCCAATTAACGGGAGGTAAATCGTATGCCTGTATGGTTTCAAAATCAAATCCAGCGTGCTTTTTATGAAAAAGACCGCTATCAGATCAAACTGCTGAATCAGTGCTGGTTTTTCTATAGAAAGAAACATTGCTCATAAAAGGCACTAATGTCTGCCGTACAATCCAGTTCCAATGCCGAAGATCCTTAGTCAAACGGAACTCATCGATAGCCAAAAAAAGCATAAGCCAAATCACGCTAGAAATAGTGATTTCCGGTGTGATTTGGCTTATGACTCGAAAACTGTGAAATTATTGGCTTCTATTAATTAGAATGGCCCAGCATTGTTAAAGCGACTCTTCCCTTGTGTTTATCAACTGAGTCAACCCAGACTGTTACCACATCACCAACGGATACGACGTCCAGCGGGTGTTTGACAAATTGGCGGCTGAGTTTTGATATATGAACAAGGCCATCCTGTTTGACTCCAATATCGACAAAGGCTCCGAAATCTACAACATTCCTCACTGTCCCTTGCAATTCCATTCCTTCCTGAAGGTCTTCAAGCTTTAGAACTTCTTTTTTCAAAAGAGGCTTCGGCAGCTCATCACGCGGATCTCTTTCAGGTCTCATTAAAGCGTCAATGATATCCTTCAATGTCAGCTCACCGATTTCAAGCTCCCGGGCTGTTCTGCTGATATCTATGCCTTTGAGCGCCTCTCTTAGCGATGGTGAACCAAGGTCATTTGATTTAAAGCCGAGATTAGCCAGCAATTTATTTACTTCTGCATATGTTTCCGGGTGAATTCCCGTCCGATCCAGAGGCTCTTTTCCATCGATAATCCGCAGGAAGCCTATTGCCTGTTCATAGGTTTTGGCACCAAGGCGGGGGATCTTTTTCAATTGCTTGCGGTCCGTGAACCTCCCCTCCTCTTCCCGTTTTTTGATTATATTTACGGCAACTGTTTTTGACAGGCCGGCTACATGCTGCAGCAATGAAGATGAAGCGGTGTTTACATTGACGCCTACCTGGTTTACTGCTGTCTCTACAACAAAGGAAAGGGATTCAGACAGCTTTTTCTGGGATACGTCATGCTGATATTGACCAACCCCAACTGACTTTGGATCAATCTTAACCAATTCTGCAAGAGGATCCTGGAGGCGTCGGGCGATCGATACAGCACTTCTTTCTTCCACCTGAAAATCAGGAAACTCTTCTCTGGCAAGATCCGAGGCAGAGTAGACGCTCGCCCCCGCTTCATTGACAATCAGGTAGAATATTTCCTCTTTCATGTCCTTTAATATATCTGCGATGAACTGTTCGGTTTCCCTAGAAGCGGTCCCATTGCCGATGGCAACCATTTTTACTTTGTAGTTTTTTAGGATTTGAATTACTTTCTCCCTTGCCTGATTCGTTTTGGAAACAGGCGGATGCGGATATATAACTCCGATATCAAGCACTTTTCCTGTTTCATCCACAACAGCCAGCTTGCAGCCTGTTCTGTATGCTGGGTCTACCCCAAGCACGATCTTTCCTTTTAACGGGGGCTGAAGCAGCAGTTTTCTTAGATTTTCAGAAAAAATCATAATTGCCTGTTCTTCTGCTTTTTCAGTCAGCTCATTGCGTATTTCACGTTCAATCGATGGCATGATCAGACGCTTGTAGCTATCATCAATGGCTTCCTTTACAATCGTGCCTGCAGGAGAACGTTCATCCTTTACCCACTTTTTATATAAGTACTTTAAAATAAATTCGGCATTTGGCTTAATGTTAATCTTTAATACTTCCTCTTTTTCACCGCGGTTTAATGCAAGTGTACGGTGTGGAACAATCTTGCTTACCGGTTCCTCATACTCATAATACATTTCATAAACGCCTTTTTCGTCATTCTCTTTGTTCTTCACAGAGGACTCAATGGTTCCCTTTCTGGCTGTTTCCATACGGATCCATTTTCTGCTCTCCGCTTCATCTGACACCCACTCTGCGATAATATCCTTTGCGCCAGCGATTGCTTCTTCCGGTGTGTTTACTTCCTTTTCATCAGATAAGAATTGTTTGGCTTTTACAGCAGGGGGTTCATTTAGCGAAAAGGTGAGAAGCCACTCAGCAAAGGGTTCCAGCCCTTTTTCTTTTGCGGCAGTGGCTTTTGTCCGGCGTTTTTGCTTATATGGCCGGTATAAGTCTTCTACCTCCTGCAGCTTCACCGCTTTGTCTATTTTGGCTTTTAGCTCTTCCGTCAATTTGCCTTGTTCTTCAATTAAGCGGACTACCTCTTCTTTACGCTGATTAAGGTTTTGTATGTATTGCCAGCGCTCCATGATATCGCGGATTTGAACTTCATCCAGTGCGCCTGTCTGTTCCTTTCTGTATCGGGCAATAAATGGAACTGTGTTTCCTTCTTCCAGCAAGCTGATTGTGTTTTTTACTTGTTTGATGGCTATCGATAGTTCCCCAGAGATTAAATTCAGTATTTGATCTTGTCTATCCAATGTTTTTTCCAAGTTCATTCCTCCATCATAGAGTCTCACTATTCATTTTATCAAAAGAACAAACAAAAAGCTTACCCTGTCTAGAGTAAGCTTCCAAGTATGAAAGTAGCATCATCTGAAGTAGATGGATACTGCTTCTTTATATCTTCCGAGATAAGATCAATAGGGAGAAATGCTTTCAGCAAAGATTTAACCCCATGGATATTAAAGCCATCTGAGTATATCAAAAATTTAGACTCCGCTTCATACGTAAACCGCTGGGTATGAAACACCTGCGGCCTTCCTGACAGATATCCTGTTACCGGCAGGGGATAAGTGAGTTTTCCTGCAGAGGAATAAAGGAAAAATCGAATATTCCCTACACAGCTGTATACAAATTCCCTGGAAGCAAAGTGCACTTTAAACAGCGCCACTGCTGCTCCTCTTTTTTGCAAAAGAATTTCGTTGCAGAGCTTCATAAGCGTATCTACATCTTTCTCATGATGCTTCTCTACAACGGAAACAACAGCAGAAGAAGCCTCATAAGCATATTCCCCGCTTCCAAGGCCATCTGCCAGCACACATACAAAGTATTCATCCGTTGCGGTAAAATAATAGCCATCACCGCAGAAAGATTTGCCTTCTTTAGCTGTCTGGTGTGCAATCACTTCGATGTTATCTCTAACCAATTTGGTCATGAAAGGCACTCCGAGTTATTTGTTTCAGAGTGGATTGCTTCCTGAAGCTTTTTGATCGCACGGCGCTGAAGTCGCGAGACATGCATCTGGGAAATCCCCAGTTTATCTCCAGCTTCCTTTTGGCTCATATTCTCAAGATATGTGTATTGAATAATTAATTTCTCTCTCTCTGACAGGACATGCAGGACTTTCTCAAGCACCAGCATTTGGTTTACTTTTTCAAAGCCCTCGTCCACATTACCGACGATATCCAAAAGGGTGACCGTTCCGCCATCAGAATCAGCTTCGATTGAATGGTCAACAGAAAGAGCCTGATAGCTTTTCCCCATTTCCATCGCTTCAAGCACTTCTTCTTCAGAAACCCCAAGCAAATCGGCTATTTCGTCTACTCTAGGCGACCTATGAAGCTCTGTTGTAAGCTCTTCAACGGTAGCTTTAATTTTCGGGCCCAATTCCTTTATGCGGCGCGGAACATGAACGCTCCAGGTTTTATCCCTTAAGAAGCGCTTAATTTCCCCGATAATGGTGGGGACAGCAAATGCCTCAAATGTTTTGCCAAAAGACTCATCATAGCGGCGGATAGCACCCAATAAGCCGATAATGCCGACCTGGACGATATCCTCATGATAGGATCTTCCTTTTGAGTACTTGCGGGCAATCGCTTCAACTAAATTCTGATATTGAAGAACCAGGGTATTTTGAGCATCTTCATCCTGGTGAAGCTGGTAGGCTTTGATTAAAGCATTTGTTTCTTCTTTGGATTTTTGGTTAGGTTGAGATTGTTTTTGCATCCCTCTCCACCTGCTCTCCTTCTAGGTATTTGGTCATGAAGACCGTAACACCCTCTTTGTGATGAATTCTTACTTCATCCATCAGTGTTTCAATCAGGTATAGACCCAAGCCTCCTTCACGCAGAAATTCCACAGAATCTGTCTGGTCATATGGCCCAATGCCTTGTCTTGCAGATTGGAAATCAAAGCTATTTCCGCTGTCTGCGACCATTACCTCAAGCCGGTCAGTGTATAAACCGAACCCGATGACCACTTCCCCTTGCTCATTCTGTTTGTATGCGTGTTGAACTGCATTGGTGCAAGCTTCACTTGTAGCGATCTTAAGATCTTCAATTTCTTCATATGCAAATCCCATTCTGCTGGCAATCCCTGATAATGTCAGGCGGATTACCCCGACAAACTCCGGCTTGGCCGGAATTTTCACCTCTATATAATCAAATGGCTCGTTCATTGTACTCCACCTTCAATCCCGCTGTTAATATCGATAATATCCGCCAGGCCTGTGATTTCGAAAAGTCTCTTTAAACGGTCCGATAAGCCAACAATTTGAAATTTGCCGTTATTGGCACGGACATTTTTAAATACACCAACAAATACGCCTAAACCGGTACTATCCATATAAGAGACTTCAGATAGGTTGACCACCATTTCTACGCCTTCTTTTTCTGTTAAAGGAAAAAGCTCTTCACGGAGTTTAGGGGCTGTATACGCATCAATTTCTCCGCTTATCATTGCTTCAATCAGCATATCATTTTCTTTTACATCTATAGTAATATTCATAACTGACCCACCTCTTTACATGTCAACTGCTTTTTACTAGTTACCCGCTTTTAAAACCCATTAAACATTTCTTTTTAAAATAATTAAGGTAAAATCATCCCGCAATTGAAAATGCTGAAGTTTTTCAAGTTCTTTATATACGCTATTAACTATTTCCTGTGCATTTAAATGAATGTATTTCTTGATTAATTCCAGCAACGATTCCTTTTCTATAAACCCTTCTTCTGTACGGCATTCAGTAACCCCGTCTGACATTAATATGATCATATCTCCGGGATTTACTCCTTTTTCGTACTGGCGGTATTTAGTTTTTTTATCAATACCAAGAAGCAGGCCTTTCGCAGTCAGCTCGGTAAATTGCTCATTTCCGGCATTATAGAACAGGCCAGGTTCATGTCCTGCAGAACCATATGAGAACATGTGGCTGTTTGTATCATATATTCCATAAAACATGGTAATGAACATGGTTAAATCTATGTTCTGCTCCACTACCCGATTAAGATTTTCAAGGACCGTTTTAGGGTCATTGCGGTTTTCAGGCACACTGTCCATGGCATATTTAATCATGGACATACAAAGGGCTGCAGGCAGGCCTTTACCGATCACATCAGCAATGGCGATGCTGATTGTGCTGTTCTCATCCTGAACAAAGTGGAAATAATCACCGTTCATATGTTTGGCCGGAACACTTATTGCGCCGATATCCAGTCCTTCGACAGAAGGAACCTGCGTGCCCAGCAGGGTTTGCTGAACATTCGCAGCTATTTCCATTTCTGTCCTGAGTTCCTGCTGAATATGTTTTAAGCTCTGATGTTCTCTATAGGCAAAACCATAGCCTATCATGACTTCCAGAAGGATATCAAAAGAATGGTGAACATATTCAGGCAAGTCCGGATAAAGTTCACCCATCAGGCTTTTATGAACGCTGATAATCTCTTCAGGTGAGATTTTGTGCTCGATCGACTTCCTGCTGAACTTCTGGCCCTGATACAGTGCCTGTTCAGATTGTTCCTTAATATAATTCTCAAGAATATCCCGATACTTTGATTCCATCATTTCTCGGAAATCCATAACGCTTCCCCCTAACGAAGCCACTTAGTTGCTTTTATATCTGTACCGGTCCCGGGATTGGAGTCAATTAAGAACTCATCCATTAACCGCTTCACACCTGGCAGGCCGGCTCCTAATCCTCCTGATGTCGAGTATCCATCTTCCATTACTTGGCGTAAATCATTGATTCCAGGGCCGCTGTCTACCGCAACTATACGCAATCCCGCTTTTCCGCCGTCGTATATTTTCTCAATACAGATTTGCCCTTGTCCGGCGTATAAGTAAATATTCCGGGCAAGCTCACTAATGGCTGTAGTGATTCTAGCCTGGTCAACTGTACCAAAACCAAGCTCTTTAGCAACATTCCGCCCAAGCTGGCGGGCTGCAACGATGTCCCATTCGTTTATGATTTTAACGCAGGATTGGTTTTCCATACAGTTACTCCCCCAATTCCTGTTGTAATTTCTCCAAACCTTTTTCTAAATCTAATGCAGTAAGGACATCATCTAACCCAATACCTAACTCAATAAGCGTAATTGCTACGGCAGGCTGTATCCCGGTTATGACTACTTTTGCACCCATCAGTTTGGACATATTTATTACGTCGCCTAGAACTTTAGCGATGAATGAATCAATAAAGTCAATAGATGTTAAATCAATCACGACTCCATTTGCGCTCGTCTCATGGATTTTATGGAGCAGATCCTCCTGAAACTGCAGAGCAGTCTGATCATCTAATTCCCACTGGATGGAGACTAATAGGCAATCGTTCAGCTTTAAAATTGGGATTCTCACTCTCATTCCTCTCCCTCCACCTTCACAATTTTGCGGCTGGTTAACTCAAGAGCCGCTTCTACACCCTTTTTCAAGGTATTTTTTGTGGTGAACTGATTTAAATCAATTCCCAGGTTTACAATCGTCTGAGCAATCTCAGGGCGTATGCCTACAAGCATGCACTTTGCACCGACAAGTCTTACAGCATCTGCTGCCTGTATAATATGATGGGCGACCATCGTATCAACAACCGGCACACCCGTTATATCTATAAGGACCACTTCTGAACGGTGTTTAACCACTCCATTTAAGAGGTTCTCCATAATCTGCTTTGCACGCTCGGTATCAATGGTACCTACAAGCGGCATGACCGTAATTCCTTCGAAAACAGGGATCAGCGGCGCAGACAGTTCCTGAAGGGCAATTTTTTGCAGGGACACAGTTCTTTCCCAAGTAGCCGAATACATATTTACCACTTCATTAACCATGGGAGTCATCCAGCCATCGAACTCGTAAATGACTTTCATTTGGTTTTCCTGGCTGACAATTCCGGCTTCCTGCATGCCCTCGAACACAATCTTTCCGAATGTTTGAAGCCCTTTTGTCACGAAACTGAGCGGCCAGCCCAATCGAACAATTTTCTCAGAGAAATCACTCAATTTTGAAGTGAATTCCTCATTTGAACTTTTTATATTTGAAATAATCAGGTCAATGAATTCCCGGCTTGTCCCGATAAATACCTGATCGGAAACTACCTTCGTAACCCTTTCATCCGCGTTTTCTTTTGTAGCCTTTAGCCAATGATTAAAAATAGAATCTTTATTATTTTGTATAAAATTCAATATTGTCGAATTCATTTGTTCCTCCCTATTTTATCATATATCTATTATTAGCCTTCCAATTCCCCTTTATTGTAAAGAAGCAAAAAAATCTTCCTGTTTTATATATACCAATTAAATGATAACAACGAATGCGAGTCAAATGATACCTATAGGGTCTGAAATTAATAATTCCCATCTTTAGGTTAATTCGACAATTTCTTATGAAAACCCTTTTTCCAGTGCACCGATTTCCCATCAAACAGGAGGTTACTCCCAACTGGAAACGGGTATATTTACAGAAACGGACAATTTTGTATATTAAACGACTTTCTTTTTTACCCTATTGAAAAAAAACTAAACCTATTTGGCTGTAAAAAAATAAAAAACGCCCTTCAAAAGAGCGTTTGCTAAAATTCGATGAGGCCTAAGCTGATTTGCACGGCTTCATCCACTTTTTCCATCATTTCGTCATCGAGATGGGTTATTTTATCGGTTAAGCGTTGTTTATCAATTGTACGAATCTGTTCTAATAAGATGACCGAATCCCTTTCAAAACCATAACGCTTCGCATCAATTTCAACGTGAGTAGGCAGCTTTGCTTTTTGAATCTGAGCTGTGATTGCTGCAACAATTACTGTGGGACTAAACCGATTCCCGATGTCGTTTTGGATGACAAGCACTGGACGGACGCCGCCTTGTTCTGAACCAACAACTGGGGATAGGTCTGCAAAATAAACGTCACCACGTTTGACAATCAAAGGATTATCCTCCGCTAACTAGACGTTCAACTGTGTGTTCTGCCTCGTATTCCGCTTGAAATGCTTCAGATGCAATCGTCAAATTTATTTTCGCCATCTCCATGTAACCACGTCTCATGGACTCGCGAATTTGTCTCTTTTTGCGTTCACGCAAATACATTTTGGTTGCTTGATAAATGAATTCGCTCCGGTTAACGTTTTCCTGTTTAGCAAATCCGTCTAACTCGGTTAAAAGATGCTGCGGTAACTTCACCATTATCTCTGTTGTTGTGCTGGACTCAGACACAAACATACACCTCCACCATCACTACACACCATTTTTATATCTACCATTTTCAATATTACCATTAATAAAGCCCAATGCAAAGGGGATTCTTTAATTCTTCTGTATTATCGGCCAAAAAAATAGTATTTTATGCATGATTAAAGAAAAGCGGAAGCTCTTCTTAACAACAATTAATTTTTTTCAATTATAACAGATAATTAATTCCCCCGATAATTTTACCATCTCTTTTATATATGCGCGGAACCCGGGAAGATACCATACAGGTAACTTCATAGTTGATGGTTTCAAGCTTTTCCGCGATTTCGTCCACCGGAATTTTTTCTTTCCCCTGCTCGCCGATCAGGGTTACCTTTGTTCCTGCAGGCATTTCATGAGGTATCTTAATCATGCATTGATCCATGCATATTCTTCCAACAATCGGAACCCTCACTCCTTCAGCAAGAACCTCCTGCCCCTGAAGCTTTCGGATCCACCCATCCGCATAGCCAATCGGCAATGTTGCAACCCATTCATCTTCTTGTGCTTCATAAGTTGCACCATAACTGACTTTCTCGCCTTTATGGAGCTTTTTCACATGAACAATTGAAGTGTGGAGAGAAAAAGCTTCTTTCAGCTCGAATGGAAGTACATGCTTTATTTCCATGGATGGAGACAGTCCATACATGCTGATCCCCATTCTGACAGCATTCATATGCGCTTTTGGAAACCTGAGGCCTGCCGCACTGTTGCTGGTGTGGACGTACTTCGGCAATACCTCCAGCCAGCCGATCATTTCTTCAAACCTGCTCAGCTGCGTTTCAAAATAGGCGTTGTCTAATGAATCCGCTGTCGCGAAGTGTGTAAATACTCCTTCAAGCAGAAAACGCTTGTCCCTTTTGATAACGCTCTCAATTCCAGCAAGCTCATCCCGGCTGCGAATCCCCAGGCGGCCCATGCCGGTATCAAGCTTTATATGAATATTGAGGGTTCCATTTTCTACATATTCAGCTGCTTTTACCAGCCATTCCTGCTGAAAAACAGTGAGGGAGATGTTATTTGATGCTGCCTCGCCTGCGTGCTCCGGACGGCTCGCTCCCATTACTAAAATTGGCGCTTCAATTTTTTTCATTCTCAATGCGATTGCCTCATCCAGGGTCGCAACCGCCAGGGAGGATGCGCCTGCTTCAAGCGCTGCCTTCGCTACAGCTGCATCTCCATGCCCATACCCATTTGCCTTAACAACCGCAATGATTTTTGCCCCTTCTTTTACATGTTTTTTCATTGACTCTACATTATATGAAATATGGTCCAGATTTATCTCTGCCCAAGTGTCCCGATACATTTTTGTCTGTTCATTCATCGATGTGTTCACGTCCTTTAGCCATTGCTTTATACATGTCGATTATCAAACTCGGCAAATGGTTTGTCAAATGAATATTTTTTTGAAACTGGGTTCTGAGGGTCCGGGAGCCCGGGCTTGATGCGTAAATCCGGGCGCTGAGTCCGAACCTTGGCCTTCTTCTGACTCAAAATGCCTAAACCTCTGGAGCTGAGTCCGAACCTTAGCCTACTTCTGACTCAGAATGCGTAAACCTCTATCGCTGAGTCCTAACTTCATCCTGCTTCAAACTCACAAAGCTATTAATCCAAAATCCAGTATCCGACCCCGTCCATCTTTCCACCCCAACACAAAAAACAGGCCCCCTATGAGACCTGCTTTAGACAATGATTTATTTCACCATTTCTCCTTGTACCGAGCGGGCAATATCGGACATTTCTTCAGGAGATAAATCGTTGGATGCGATCATATAATCCACGCCCTGGTAGGTCCAGGAGATGGTGTTGTCAGAAAGTGCACCAATGGTGAAGCCAAGGTCAACCGGCTCGCCTTTAACAGATGTAACAACGGATGATGTCGGCATGACAGCAGCCTTTTCCTGTACAAGCGTGAATGACTTTTCTCCATCGTATGTCAATACAACGCGCTTGCCGTCTTCTGTTTTCATTTCCTGTTCATCAACCAGCTTTACATCTGCCATGTCCATCTGCGGATATTTAACTGTGAATTCCTGATCCTCCACCTCGGCCATGACTGGCACTTCGAGCTGGGCGCCTGTCATGTTCTTTTGCATGTCAAAGTCTTTCTTATCAAAGCTTGCATTGAACTTTACATTTGAAAATTCTACTGTTACAAGTGCATTTTTATCGGGATCCATAACCTTCACACTGACTGGGGATAAATCGGACTTCTTCAGCTTGATTTCCTGTACAGGAAGCATCTGATTATTTTGGTAGCGTGTTTTGGTTTCAAACACATAATGCTCTTTTGTAGCGGAGAACTTAGCTTCTTTATCCTCCATAATGTCCTTGACTAATGATTCATATAAATAAGCCTGGCTGCTGTTCTGCGGCCAATCACTCTGGAAGCGGAAGCTTTTGTTCAGCGCAGGAGTGAGGACAAAAACACCGTCATTGTTTCGCAGAATCATCTGGCTTTGTTCCTTTTGGGCGTTTTTCAGGTTTACCCGGTAAAAATCCGGATCTTTATGCCACACTTCTATTTCATATGTCTGCGGGTCAGTTCCCATCTGCAGAGTCATTTTTGCCTCTGCCTTGTATCCCTTAACGTCTTCGAGCTTTTTATTAAGATCCTTCACAACATCCTCCTGTGTTTTAGAACCACAGGCAGACAATGCAAGAACAACCAAAAGCCCGGCAAGCAGCATGAACCACTTTTTCTTCATTCCTTCAGCCCCTTTGTCTCATTTCAGTGAGATTGGCCGAACTTCCGGCCTGTCTCTCCTATCGCATTATGAATATATGAGACAACCTTAAGGAATATGCTAGGAGGAATGACAAGCTTGTGAAATTCTTGCTGCAGTAAAAAGTCATTCTTTTTCTATAACCACCTGAGCCACAGCATACTCCCTGCTATGGGAAATCGACAAGTGAACCCCCTCTTTAAATGGCTTTACAATAAACGGCTTACCCTTTTCATCCTTTTCAATTTCAATATCCTGAAAGGAAAGTTCTTCGCCAATTCCGGTTCCCCATGCCTTTGAAAAAGCTTCTTTGGCCGCAAATCTTCCTGCAAGAAACTCTGCGCGCCTTTTTTCCGGCAATTGCTGATAGCCATTCAGCTCTTTAGGCGTCAGAATCCGAGCAGGAAACCGTTCCTGCCTGGCAATAATTTTCCGTATCCTCTCCAGGTCTGCAATATCAATCCCAATACCGGAAATCATCTCTCATCTTCCTTCTATTTATATTAATTGCTGCATAAAGAATACAGTAGAAGCAGGATTATGTACACATGATCCGCTGAATAAGTGTTATGGCATGCTGAAAACCCGCTTTTCAGGCTATGATGTAGATAACTATTTAAGCACGGAGGAGAGCCATGTTTACGAGAACGGAAAGCTTTAAGGAATTTATCCGCTATTACCCTGTTGTTACTGCTATCATTTGTATCCATATTATCATCTATCTATTAACCGTCATTCCCCTTTTCCCAAATTCACTTATATTTGAGAAGCTGGCTGGTGTCAATTTATATATTGTGGAGGGTGAATACTGGCGGCTGCTGAGCCCCATCATCCTGCACAGCGGCTTCTCCCATGTTTTATTTAACAGCTTTTCACTTGTTCTATTCGGTCCTGTCCTGGAAAGGCTCCTCGGGAAAACCAGATTCATTCTGCTTTATATCACTGCGGGGGCAGCCGCCAATATTGCTACACTCATCCTTGAGCCATTAACGTATATTCACGCCGGAGCCAGCGGTGCGATCTTTGGCCTGTTCGGCTACTTTGCAGCAATTCTGGTCTTTCGAAAAGAACTTTTATCCAGGGAAAACTCACAAATTATCCTGACCATCACGATCATCGGGGTCATTATGACCTTCCTGCAGCCAAACATCAATGTGACGGCGCATATATTCGGCCTTTTTGCAGGCTTCCTGATTGGCGCAGCCTCTCGTTCATCTTCTTCATCCGGCATCATAAGGTCAGGCGGATTTTCCGGCATCAGGCCTTCTTTAAAAGGAGTGCCTGCATCAAGGCTTGCTGTTTGGGGAGTTATCGTTATTTTAGCCATAGTGGGGTTTTTAGCCAGATAATAACGCCCACAGCTGGACAGTTAAACAAAAAAAGCGCTCACGGGCGCTTTTCTTTTTGTTTCAGTCCGGTATAAGAATACCATTTATAAATAGCATATACTTCTTTCCTGTCGAGATCCCGAACGGTTCCCCCTGTCCCGCCTGCCCCGGACATAGCCGCGGCTTCTATAGTAGCCAGACTGCGTTTTTTCTGGAAATAACTTTCTTTCATAGATAGGGACTGAATTCGATTTCTTCTCATAAAAACAGTTGTCCTTACTATACCTCGATATCTGAGTGCAAGCTGCTGTGAGCTGATATCCCAGCCTGCATCCCTGTATTTGAGATGTGACCATCCCAGCGCAAGAACCAGCAGCACCAAAGAAAAGTATCCCCACGGCCTGAAAAAGAGGAGCGGCACAGCGACAAAAGGCAGGATCCACAGAAACCCTCTCCACAAATAGCGGTTGAGCGCTCTTTTCGGAGCTTTAAAGAAACCCGGCTGCAGTTCATACTGTGGCAAGTGCGGCTTTAACAGACCGGCAATCCTTGTTTTTTTCACGATCGGCAGGATCATTAGCCGGGCGCTTTCATTGTCTTCAATGGAACCTCCCGCACTTTCGATATAGACAGTCGCCAGGCCAAATGGCTGCCTAAGCAGGTTTTCCCTTATCTGAATAGCCTGTATGCGGTTCAGCGGGATCGTCATTTGCCTCTTTTCGAGCAAGCCTCTGGTGACAATCAATTCATTCTCGTTTTTTATTAATGTAAAACCGGCATATTTCAGCATGCTTCCAATAAGAGCGATCAGCCATGCGATTAGAAAGACAATGAAGACCAGTATACTCACAAAAATTATTCCGTTGGCAATAAATCCTTCGAGCCCGGCAAACACCTTTTCATACGGAATGATTTCTTCAAATTGAAAAACAAAGGCAAAAACAGCTGAAATCACGACTCCTGCCCCGCCTGAAGTTGATGACAGAAGGAACAGTTCGCCAGGTGTAATTTTATAAATCACTTCCCGTTTCTGAACTGCTGGTTCCGGTTCTGAAGGATTGTTTTTGGCAGCTGAAAATGCCTGCTGAATGAAATCCGCATCTTCTTTGGAAATAGCCGTCAATACCGCTTCTGCCTCACCAGCACCGCTTGTGCCCGCTGTCTCCACCTTCATTTTCACAAGTCCAAAGGGTCTTTGCAGCAAGCCTTCCGATAAGTTGAGACTTTGGATTCTTTCAAGCGGAATATATCTTTTCTTCCTAACCAGAACACCATACTCGATTCGAAGCTCGCCTTCCTCCAGTCTATAGGTAAATCTCCACCAGGTAAGAATCCCGATTAAAAAAACCGCGATTATAACCCCTATAGACAGGACAAGCTGAACAATTTCGCCATTTCCTCCTCTGCTTCCAAAGACGACAAAAATAAGAAAAGGCACCAGCATTTCCTTAAGGTGTTTCAGGAAATTGACTGCCGCGGATATTGGGTGCAGCCGTTTCGGATTAGACATCATTTTCTGCAGCCCTTGCCAGCTGAGAAATGAAAAAGCGCAATTCCTCGGCTTCATCCACATCCAATGCCGGTATTTCATGAACGGTAGCTGCTGTCGAGATAGTGACAGTAGCCAGGCGATATTTACGCAATATCGGCCCTTGCCTCGTATCCACATGCTGCACCCGAATCATGGGAACAAGCGTCCTTTTTATCACAAACAGTCCATATTTAAGCTCTATTTCATTTTCCCGGACCTCATACCTCCATCTTTTCCACCTTAAAGATGGGAAAGTCATAATGACGAGGTAGGCATAAGCGGAATAGAACATTAAAGAAGCTCCAAAAACCCAAATAGGCCAATTAAACAGGATGGCAGCAGCAATAGCGCCCCCTGACAACACAAAAGGAAAAACAGAATGGAGCGTGCCGGAGATTCTCCAGGCAAGCAGTCCCCTTGCCGGAATCCTTTTATGCGGCTCTGTAATCATGCAGTACCCCCCGCAATTCCATAAAATTAATAGCATTAAATCCGCTCTTTCACTTCTATAAGTATACATGACAGAAAAAAGAAGTGTCTCCCTTTTATGAAAAAATTGGGGTACTGGTTATATTTCAAAGCTGGATGAATCAATAAAAGTCAGATTGGGGTTCATTTTCAAATCTTCAGCAAGCTTAAACAGGGCGCTGTCCTTCATTTTCGCTTCAATCATGCAATGAATCTCAGGCACTGACCCCTTAATGTTCTGCAGAAAATCCATAAACATATCCACATCAATATAATCCGCATGCGCTCTGAAGTCTTTGTCTGATTTGGGACTGGAAATATGCATTTTCACAGGCAGTTCAGAATGGTCCCATGTTGCTGCTGCCCTTTCCCATTGCCCTATCCAGTCATCATTCATGAAGTTGGCAAGGTGGTGATGGTAATCAAATACCAGCGGAATCCCAAGCTTTTCACAAAGGTAGAGCGTATCATCAAGTGTAAAAGTGGTATCATCATTCTCAAGAATAATCATTTGCTGGATTCCGGCAGGCGTAAAGGCCCAATTATGGATAAATTGTTCGAGAGCTTTTTCTTTATCATCATAGCCTCCGCCAACATGCAGAACACAGCGGTGAGCCGGATTCAGACGCATGCCTTTCAGCAGGGCTTCATGCATAGCCAGCGTTTTGATGGACATATTCAATGTGTCCACTTTCGGTGTATTAAGGAGCACAAAATGGTCAGGGTGAAAATCCACACGCATGGGATGTTCATCCAGAAAGTCGCCGATGCCCGACAGAATTTCTTTGAGTGGACGCATATACTTCCAATCAGAAAGTTCCTCATGATTAGCAAGGGGAATCAGCCGTGAACTGAAGCGAAAAAAATGGATATCATGGGTTGCATTGTGCTTTAGCAGCCTCAGGCAATTCTCCAAATTGGAAACGGCAATTCGCTCCAGTCTTGCAATAGCCGCATCACGGTCCTTAATACTTGAGAATTGTTTGAACGTCATCGTTTGTGATGGCGATGCATTTTTCAGATTCACACTCATCGCAACATACCCAAGGCGTACAATCGTCATGTCGATTCCTCCCGTACAGCTTTTCCCTTTAGTATGTACGGCAGCTGCTGAGAATTTGCATGTGTGGACGCACCCTGCATACAGACAAAATAAAAAGAGAGCAGAATTTCTGCTCTCCAAATTTCTTATCTATAGCTGTTGCTGTTTGAACGGCTGTTATTGTGGCTTGGGCGTTTTCCAGTGTGGCCCTGGCGGGATTTGTATGATCCTTTTTGGCCGCCCTGTCTGCCTCTGCCATTGTATCCTCCGCGGCTGCGGTCATTTGGCTTTCTGTCGCGCTTAGATGGAAGCGGCTTTTCCTCTGTTAATTTAACAGGGGTTGTATCCGGTTCTTTTGTCAGCATCTTCAGCACTGCCTGGACAACTATTGAAGCGTCCTTTTGTGCCAGAAGCTGATCTGCCGCTTCTTTATAGCTTCCAAGATTGTTTTCCTCGATGGTTTGCATGATTTTTTCCATTACAGCTTTTTGCTGGCCCTCTAGTGCCTCATCCAGTGTTGGAGCATCCATGCGTTCCATCTTTTTCTTAGTTGTACGTTCCACAACATGCAGATACGATTTCTCGCGCGGATTGATGAAGGTCATCGCAACACCCGTTTTTCCTGCACGTCCGGTCCGGCCGATGCGGTGAACATAGCTTTCAGGATCCTGAGGGATGTCAAAGTTGTAGACGTGCGTGACGCCGGAAATATCTAATCCGCGCGCTGCCACATCTGTTGCCACAAGGACATCAATGCTTCCCTCTTTGAACTTCCTGAGAACAGAAATACGTTTAGCCTGGCTTAAGTCACCATGGATTCCTTCAGCCATGTATCCACGAAGATTCAAGGCTTCAGCCAATTCATCAACACGGCGCTTTGTGCGTCCGAATACGATCGCCAATTCCGGTGATTGAATATCCAGAAGTCTTGTCAGCACATCAAATTTATTTTTTTCATGCACTTCCACATAGAATTGTTCAATAGATGAAACAGTCATTTCCTTAGCTTGTACGCGGACAACCTGAGGGTCCTTCATAAAGCGTTCTGCCATTCTGCGGATTGGCGCTGGCATTGTAGCAGAGAAGAGCAGTGTTTGGCGCTCTTCAGGAATTTGCGCAAGAATCGCTTCAATATCATCAATGAATCCCATGTTAAGCATTTCATCCGCTTCGTCAAGGATGGCCGTATGGACATGGTCCAAACGCAAAGTTTTGCGGTTGATGTGGTCCAGAATACGTCCTGGCGTTCCCACGATGATATGCGGTTTGTTCTTTAAAGCGCGGATTTGGCGATTAATATCCTGACCGCCATAAATGGAAAGGACTTTCGTTCTTTTTCCGTAGCCGATTTTATACAGTTCTTCCGATACCTGAATCGCCAGCTCACGTGTTGGGGCAATAACAATTCCCTGAATAAAATCTTTCGTGTTGTCGATTTTATCAATCATCGGGATTCCGAATGCAGCCGTTTTTCCTGTTCCTGTCTGCGCCTGCCCGATCAGGTCTTTATTCTCCAAACTTAACGGAATGGTCTGTGTCTGAATAGGAGTCGCTTCTTCAAATCCCATTCGTTTCAGTGATTTCATTGTCTCCGGGCTGATGCCCAAGTCTTGAAACTTTGTCAATGTATTCATTCTCCTTCTAATCATAGAAAAATTTTGTCCCTGCAAACCTGCAGGCAGGAGTTCTCCTGAAAAATTGGCCTATGAGTCACTCTTCCGGACGATTATAAGAAATGTTATGACACCTTGTAAGGAGCCTTTTTACCGGCATACCCGGCATCTAGATGCTGTAACTTCTCATTTTTATAAAAAGTGCGGTTATGTTTCGTTAAGAAGAGTCCCACTCACTATGAAACCCGCTTGAGGAAAGGATGAGGGTAAATTCTATCCAAATTGTTCACGGACAATCAGGTCTCTTAAGATAAGCACATTTAAGCACTCATCTAATTATGGCCTTACTGAAGTATGCTTTTTCAGCAATACTTCTGTATTTAATGAAAAAAGACATTCTCCTGCTGGAGTATGTCCGGGTTCTCAAAAGAAGTTCCTGTTGGCACTTTGGTGTTTATATTACCATTTTCAAGTAAGCATTGCAAACTTGAAGGGCTGGCTGAAAACCTTATCATTCAGGCTTTTTTTGCAGAAAGCCAAGGATCTCCTGAAAGAGGCGGTCCCCTTCCCCGCAATGGCAGATAAGATGCTTTGAGTCTTTTATAAAAATTAATTTTTTGGCCGATGAACCAATATTATTATATAAATATCTGGCGCTTCTCGGAGGCACAACTCCATCACTTTCACCTTGCGCAATCAATGTCGGCACAGTGATCTGATTTAAAATAGGCCGGATAGAAGCCACAAGCCTGCGGAATTGCAGTGTTGCTGTAATCGGTGTCGCACTGATTTTCCGCTTATATCTGACGAACATTTCATTGTCAGCCAGATTCCCCCTGAAAGCATCTCTTACCATCTCTTTAATATCGAAGAATAGCTGCTTTGGGTTTACGTAATAGGCAGCAGCACTAAGCAGGACCAATTTATCTACAGGGTAATGAACCGTTAAATAGCTGGCGATCAGGCCTCCCATTGAAAAGCCGATGACATAAACTTTATCACAGCGGCTTATCAGCCTCTTCAGCTCTTCCTCTGCATGCTCAATCCACTTGTTATAGGCAATTCCTTTTAGCTTCAATTCATCGCCATGACCCGGCAATGTCGGCACGGAAATCTCCCAGTCTGTATGCTCTTTTAAGTACTCTGCCAATGGTTCCACTTCAAATGGAGCTCCTGTAAAACCATGTATGCACATGCAGCCAATCATTCACGAGTCACCGCCATTTTTTCAATTTATGTTCATTTTATTTTACACTTTTTCCTTTTTGCCATACTAATCAAACCTGTTGGAAGATAAAAATTACAACGAAGGAACTATATAAAGTGAAACTTCAATCAGTGGGGGGTTCTTTTTCCCACTGATTGTTAGTTGAACCAATCGGGCCTTTACGGGCAGTTTGACCCCCGCTTATCCTACTTTGATTCCTCTGAGTCTGTAAGCGGGGGGGCCTACTGCCCGTTAGACTGCGATAAAAATAATTTAAACCCCTGTTCCACGTGAAACAGGGGTTTATTTCCTATAATAACAGATATATACATTTGTTTGTTTTTCAAAATAATCTTGCTGAAAATCTTCATGCTGTATCAGTCCTGCATCCCTTCTGTTAAAGCTAAAAGGTTGTCAAAAAAACTATTGAAGAGCTGATACAACTTCTTCAAGCTTCATGCCACGGGATGCCTTGACTAGCACAATGGTTTCCTGGTCGACATGTTTCTTCAGTTCTTGAATGAGATTCTGTTTGTCAGTAAAGGCTGCCACCCGTCCATAAGGCAGGACTTCCTTCGCCCCCTTGGCGATAAATTCACCAAGCTTGCCGAAAGTAAACACGTAATCAACCTTTTTTGCATCCACAGATTTTCCAGTGGAGTAATGGAAATCCTCCTCCTGCGGACCAAGCTCCAGCATATCGCCAAGAACGAGAACTTTCTTTTTATAGCCAGGCAGATTGGCGACCAGTTCAATGGCTGCATTCATGGATGTCGGACTGGCATTATAGGCATCATTAATAATTTTTTCACCCATTTTACCCTCGAGCAGCTCCATTCTCATATTCGTCAGCTTTAAGCTTACAAAGCCTTCGTTCATCTTTTCGTACGGAACGCCGAAATGGGATGCTGCACTCATCGCTGCCAGGGCATTTAGAACATTATGGGTGCCCAGTACAGGCAGATAAAATTTCTCGCTGGATCCATTGATCCCAAATGTGCTGCCCTTGTCACTCTGCTCGATATCCACCGGATACACATCGTTTTTCCCGGTTCTCCCAAAGGTTCTTAATGCAGCCGTACCATTGTAGGTTTTCAGCTTTTCATCAAGAAGAGGCTCATCACCGTAATAAATAACCAGGCCATTTTCCTGAAGGCCATTTATGATCTCCAGCTTCGCTTCGGCAATTCCTTCTCTGGAACCTAAATCCTGCAGATGGGATTCACCTATATTCGTAATGATCACGGCGTCCGGACGGGCAAGCTTCGTAAGAAAATCGATTTCTCCCCTTCCGCTCATTCCCATTTCCAGTACGGCGATTTCCGTATCTTCCTCAAGTGCCAGGATGGTTAGGGGCAGACCGATATGGTTGTTATAGTTGCCTTCCGTTTTTTGAACCTTATAGTTTAGTGACAGAAGATTTGCGGTCATATCCTTGGTCGTTGTTTTGCCGTTGCTTCCTGTGATTCCTGCGACCTTTACTTTTAATTCATTACGATAGCTTCTCGCCAATTCCTGAAGAGCTGTCAATGTATCTTCAACAATGAGGATTGGAAGATGCAGTGGAGGATTGGGAACATCCTTTTGCCAAAAGGCTGCGGCAGCCCCCTTTTCAATGGCATCTTCTACAAATCGGTGGCCATCCGAATTTTCCCCTTTGAAAGGAACAAATAAATTGCCCTTCCCGATTTTTCTGGAGTCAATGCTCACGCCCTGTATGGATGTGTCATTAAAAGAAGATACGTCATTATCTACTTTAATCATCTGTGTAATTTCTTGAAGTGTTTTCTTAATCATATGGCGCCTCCAATTGGGCAAAATCAGAAGACAGTAGATAATCCTGATTTTGCCATTTATGTATGAACAAAAGGAACACGGCAAAAATGCCGTGTTTCCTTCAACAGTTATGCCCTTTTACATGGTGTGTTTAATGCTTTGTTTCTCAGCATGACGTTCGATGGCCAGATTGACAAGCTTTTCAATCAGCTGAGGATATTCTACTCCCGTATGCTTCCACAGAAGCGGGAACATGCTGAAAGGTGTAAAGCCCGGCATGGTGTTGACTTCATTAATGTATAGCTTACCCTCTCTTGTTAAGAAGAAATCAGCCCGGACAAGACCTGAACAGTCAAGGGCCTTAAATGCCTTAATGGCCATGTCGCTCAGTTCACTGTACTCACTTTCGGAAATTTCAGCAGGAATGATTAATGCTGTGTCTCCATCCTCATATTTCGCTTTATAGTCATAGAATTCAACCTTCGGCACAATTTCACCGGCAACAGAGCATTCCGGATTATCATTGCCCAGCACGCCAGCTTCAATTTCTCTTGCAGTGACGCCTTCTTCGATAATGATTTTACGGTCAAATTGGAAAGCTTCTTTAAATGCTCCTTCAAGCTCTGAGCGGTTCATGCACTTGCTGATGCCCACACTGGAACCCAGGTTGGCCGGTTTTACGAAACACGGGTAGCCGAGTTCTTTTTCCACTTTTTCATACGCTGCCTCTGTTTCACTTTCCCACTCACTTCGGATAAACCAGACATACTTCACCTGCGGCAGGCCTGCCTGTGCAAATATATTTTTCATGATGACCTTATCCATGCCCGCTGATGAAGCCAATACTCCATTCCCCACATATGGCAGGTTTAAGAGCTCAAGCAGCCCCTGAACTGTGCCGTCTTCCCCGTTCGGACCATGAAGCAGCGGGAAGATGACATCAAATGGGCCTTTCTCCTGTGCATCCTGGAAAAGGGTCGGTGCCAATGCTGTTGGTGGAAGTGCTTCCCCCTGGGAGAATTCCAGCTCCTTTACATTGGAAACAGGACCCTGCAATTGAGGGCCTTTCACCCATCGGCCTTCTTCAGATATATAAATAGGATGAATTTCAAATTTCTCTAAATCCAATGCTTTAATGACAGCCATTGCAGTCTGCATAGAAACTTTATGCTCCGCTGACTTTCCGCCGTATAAAAGGCCAACCTTTGTTTTCATAAAAAGAACCTCCAATATTCAATCATGGACTAACCGGCTTTTCATGCCGTTTTATTTTTCTTAAACTGATTTATATGTGCATTCAAGCTATTCTATATTGTAACACTTTCACATTTAAGAAAGGGAGTGATTACATGTTCAATTCTTCAGGAATTTTTTTCTGCCTATACGCCCATATTTCTATATGTATGACAGAGCGCTGAAAAAGGAAACTTTTCTTATCTTAAACATAAATAATTTCCTTTTTCGGAAATAATTATTTTAGGAAAACGTTTACCTCGTTGCCATACAGCAAAACCCTTAATCCGCAAGTAATAATCAGAGTTTTTTTATTATTAAAACAAAAGTTTTATCTATTAACTTTTGCTGCAAAAAAGGATATAATCCCCCTAACAAAAACAATTGTATTTTTTAGGAGGACAAAAATAATGAAGTTCGGTTTGCTTCCCAGAATTATTGCTGCTATTGCATTGGGTATTTTAATAGGTTCTTTTTCTCCCCAATGGCTTATTCAGCTATTTGCTACTTTTAATGGACTGTTCGGAAACTTTCTTGGTTTCGCGATTCCGTTAATTATTATCGGATTCATCGCGCCAGGAATCGGCAGCATGGGGAAAGGGGCAGGGAAACTGCTTGGGATTACAACCGGTTTTGCTTATGCTTCCACAGTCACTGCCGGTTTAATTGCCTATTTTTCTGCGACGGTGTTATATCCTATTCTATTAAAAAACCAAAACTTCAAAGAGTTTGAGAATCCTGAGGATGCTTTGCTTTCACCCTTTTTCCAGGTGGACATGCCTCCGGTAATGGGTGTCATGACGGCACTGCTGATTTCATTCACTTTAGGCCTGGGATTGGCCGCAATCAAAGGAAACACTCTGCAAAATGCGATGAATGATTTCCGTGATATTATTGAAAAACTGATTGAAAAGGTCATCATTCCTTTGCTTCCTGTCCATATTTTCGGGATCTTCGCCAATATGACGCAGGGCGGCCAGGTTGGCGCCATTATTTCTGTATTTGCCAAAGTCTTTGTCATGATTATTGCTCTTCATCTTTTATTTTTACTGCTTCAATATTCAGCGGCAGGCAGCCTGATGAAAGCCAATCCGCTAAGACTCATGAAAAATATGATGCCTGCTTACTTTACGGCGCTTGGAACCCAGTCATCCGCATCCACGATTCCTGTTACGCTTAAACAGGTTAAAAAGCTTGGTGCACGCGAAAAAGTGGCGGATTTCTCTGTACCATTACTGGCAACGATTCATCTTTCCGGAAGCACAATTACCATTGTGAGCTGTGCGATTGCCGTAATGATGCTGCAGGGACAAACCACATCATTTGCAGAAATCCTGCCTTTCATATTAATGCTTGGAATTACAATGATCGCGGCTCCAGGTGTTCCCGGAGGAGCTGTCATGGCCGCACTTGGTCTGCTAGAAAGCATGCTCGGATTCAATGAAACCATGCTCGCGCTGATGATTGCCCTATACCTTGCCCAGGACAGCTTCGGAACTGCGTGCAATGTAACTGGTGACGGTGCATTGACCCTGCTGTCTGATAAGGCAAGCGGCAAAGAGAAGAAGCTTCAGCCACAATCGGCTGTGAAAGCCGGCTGATTGAAAAAAGATGTCCCTGCCGGGGCATCTTTTTTGGTTTAATGACAAGAATGCCACAGTCAAAGCAGACTGTGGCATTCAATTATTCCTAATGGCCCGATAGGTTTGCACCGGGTTTACGGTGAACCCCTAAACGGTTAATCAAGTTCGAGCTTGGTGCGTTTAATCCGGTCAGGCGGACTAAAACTCCCTGATCCCGAAGTTTCAGCACTATTTTATCGATGGCAGCGACACCTGAGTCATCCCAGACATGCGCCTGTGTAAAATCAATTTCAACTTCTTTTAATTCTTCGTTAAAGTCGAATGCTGCTACAAGTTCATCTACAGAAGCAAAGAAAACTTGGCCTGTTACAGCGTATATTTTCTTATCTCCTTCAATTCGTGAAGCAACATGCACTTTCGAAATTTTAGCGACAAAGAAGATCGCACTCAGGATAATCCCGGCAAAAACTCCTTTGGACAGGTCATGGGTAAAAACAGTTGTCACAGTCGTTACTATCATAACAATCGAATCTGTGACAGGCGTCTTAGCAAGGCTCTTTATGGATGACCAGTCGAATGTTCCGATCGATACCATGATCATAACACCAACTAGAGCAGCCATCGGTATTTGCACAACAATATTGCCTAATACTAAAATCAGAAACATCAGGAATGCGCCGGCTACTAGCGTTGACAGCCTGCCTCTTCCTCCGGATTTCACATTAATGACGGACTGTCCAATCATCGCACAGCCTGCCATTCCGCCGAATAAACCGGACACGATATTTGCAATTCCCTGTCCGCGGCTTTCCATGTTCTTATCACTGGCCGTATCGGTCATGTCATCCACAATCGATGCAGTCAGCAGAGATTCAAGCAAGCCCACAATCGCAAGGGCAATAGAGTAAGGGAAAATAATTTTCAGAGTCTCAAGGTTCAATGGAACATCCGGTATAAAGAATGCCGGAAGAGCTGATGTGATGGTTCCCATATCGCCAACTGTGCGCACATCACTCTTTGTCATGATGGCAATGATCGTAATAACAATTATCGCTACCAGAGGAGATGGCACGGCTTTCGTAAATCTCGGGAAAAGATAAATAATCGCCAATGCACCGGCAACCATTGCATACATCACCCAAGTTGCATCTACAAATTGCTCCAGCTGAGCCATAAAAATTAAAATCGCCAGTGCGTTAACAAATCCAATCATAACGGCACGGGGAATAAATTTCATAAAGCGGGCCAATTTAAGCACACCAAATAAGATCTGCAGGACTCCCGTCAAAATAGTCGCAGCAAATAAATACTGCAGTCCTTGATCAGCTACTAAAGTAACCATCAATAACGCCATCGCACCGGTTGCAGCAGAAATCATTCCAGGCCTTCCGCCTACTATAGCAATGGTTACAGCAATACAGAACGAAGCATACAATCCAATCATCGGATCGACACCCGCAATAATAGAGAAAGCAATCGCCTCAGGAATCAGCGCCAATGCCACTACGATTCCAGCAAGGATGTCTCCCTTCACATTGCCAAACCATTGTTCTTTTTTTGTTAAAACTCTCAAATAAACACCTCGTTCTAATAGATTTATAGTAATGACTTTGAACTCTCATCAAAGTCGGGCCGACAAAAACATATAGAATCATAACACATATACTTATATTTACAAGCTCTCATGTAAGCGCAAATAACCCTTATAATCTTGTTTTTTCTTTTGAAATCTCACGATTACTATATATCCAACAAAAAAAATGACCCTGAAACAGAGTCATTTTTAACCGATAGGTGAACAAATCTCAATATAATGCCCATCCGGATCTTCCACATATGCCACTTTCTGTCCCCAGGGTTTTTCAACAGGATCGAGCAGGACTGGCACCCCTGCGGCCTTGAGCTTTTCCACAACAGCTTCCACTTCTTCCGTCACAAAACCAAGCTCGAATGTCTGCTCCTTCCTCGCTCCATCCGGTATTGGCAGCCCGGTGACTTCCCGTCCGCCTTCTCTCGTATTGAAGGAAAGAATGGTGCTGCCTGTATCATACTCGATGTAAGTTCCAAATTCATTCCTAAGCTTCAGGCCCAGCAATTCACCATAAAAATGCTTCGTTCTTTCCAGGCTTTCCGCATATAAAATAACATAACCCATCTTCAATTCCAATTATGTTCACCTCTTCATAATTTCTATTCATGATATGATTTCAATATAGGAGGTATTTTCTCCTTTTAAAAGAATGTAAAACTATGGAATGATTATTATTAGACGTGCGGTTTTTTACTAAGATTTAATGGAGGTGTACCTGCTTTGATCGAAGATATTGCCCTAAAGGCAAAGATTCGTCCCATACAGGAAGAGGATTTGCCCATTTTATGGAACTATATTTATGGAACGGACAGCCCTGAGTGGAAAAAATGGGATGCTCCCTATTTTCCTCTTGAGCATAAAGACTATGAAACATATAAACAGGAATTCCTCCTAAAGGCAGAAGAACATCCGCCTCGCAGCATGGTAATTGAAGCATCTGAAAAAGTGATCGGCACCGTGGGATATTACTGGGAGCATCGCGGTTCTAACTGGCTTGAGGCTGGTATTATTATTTACGATTCTGATTATTGGAATGGCGGGTATGGCACGGAAGCACTTACTCTCTGGGTCGATTATCTTTTTTCATCGCTCCCGCTTGCCCGGGTGGGCATTACCACCTGGTCCGGCAACAAAAGAATGATGAAAGCAGCTGAAAAGATTGGCATGCAGCTTGAAGGAAGAATGCGAAGGTGCCGGATCGTAAACGGGGAATATTATGACAGCATCCGGATGGGTGTACTGAGGGAAGAGTGGGAGAAAAAGGCATAATAAAAAGGCTCGTTTTTTAGCGAGCCTTTTTATGTCCTGCTTTCCAGCACGTGAAGATAACCTCCTGCAATCTTACTGATTTCTTCGGATTTCCACTCCGGAAAAACAGCGATAAAGCAAGTAGCAGGACCAGCTGATTTATTAAGGTCCAAATGGTTTTCAAAATCATTCTCCTTAAATTCTTTATTGGAGAATAGGCCATTCAGTTCCTTCAGTATTCCTTTTGAACCTATTGGAAGAGTTACAATCTCATCTATCGAATTTATTGCTTTAAATAGTTTCAGGGGTGCTGCCTCCGCCTCCCTCTCAATCAGCTCCTGGCCCACCAATGGGGAACCGATCACCGCTATCCTTGTATCATCTGTATTCGTTAGGGTATCAGCAGGAAGCTCTCCCTTCCTTTTGCCAAGTACAGATAAGCCTACCGCAGATTGAAGCAGGTTAAAGTTGCTTTCTGTACTGCCGGTGATTTGCAGTTCCGTAAGGCCTAATTCATCTGCGCCCTTTTTAATGCCCTGTATAAGCTGGTCCCAGGCATCATCTCCGCAGAAATTCTGAAGGACAGCAGCAAATGGCTGAGCACCTGCAGACATGCATTCCATGACAGCAACACGGAAGGAATAATACGAAACGGTCTCGTAAGGAACACGGACAGCATCCTGCTCTTTCTCGCCGATTGCTCCGCTGTTATCACTGGCTACCACAATGGTTTCTTCAGCATTAAAAGGGAAGCTTAAGACATCCCTCACTGCTCACCACCTGCTTCGGCCAAAGCCGGTCCCACGAACTTAACAAGTCTTGGAATCGCTATATAAGCAATAACAGCATTAATCACAGAACCTATAAAAAGGGAAGGCACAATTGCCAGGTAAAAGGCCTGCCCCATTAAGAAGATAAATGGAAGCGGGGCTGCAAAGGCATTGCCTAACACAAAAAGAATCCCAGCAAGCCAGTGCCTGCCTCTCTGGTATAATGAGCTGAATACAAAGGCGAGAAATGCCATTTCAACGGCAATCAGGAGATGAAGGGGCCCTAAAGGCAAGCCGCCCAATAATGCTGACAGCAGATGCCCGATGGCTGCAACGGCCGCTCCGCCATAGCCGCCAAACAGCACAGCGGCGAACAAAGCAGGAAATGAATCCAGTGCCACGCTTCCGATAAGGGCCGGAACTTTAATCGCTGCACCGATTGCTGTCAATGCAATCAGCATGGCGGCCATGCCCAATCGCATGCTTTTCATTACTTATCCTCCTTGCGCTTTCCTTCACGGAATACATTCGCACTGCGCACATATTCTACATCTTTCTGGTTCAAGCGGAAATTAATCACCCTGGCCAGGGCAAAGAAGTAATCAGACAAGCGATTCAGGAATTTCAGTGCTACTGCAGAAGTTTCCGGATCCGCTTTTTTTAGTGAGACCACAAGACGCTCCGCTCTCCGGGTTACTGTCCTGGCAATATGAATGGATGCAGATGCAGGTGCTCCTCCAGGCAGAATAAACCTTTCCAGCTTTGGCGCTTCTTCAATCAATCTATCAATCTTAGTCTCCAAATAATCAACAGAATCCTTCGTCAATTTAAGCTCCCGCTTTTTCGTAACATTCGCCAGGTCGCCTCCACAGTCAAAAAGCTCATGCTGAATCTTCTCCAGATCCTCCAGGACATCCTGAAAAATGGCCGGATCCAGCTGTGTCATGGCCTGCCCGACAAAACAGTTGACTTCATCCACTGTTCCATAGGCTTCAACCCTTACATCATCCTTCTCCACTCTGCCTCCGATAATGCTTGTTTTTCCCTCATCACCAGTCCGTGTATAAAGTTTCATCAGCGATTCCCCATTTCATTTTATTTTTTGATTGATGCCATACCAAATCAAATCGACTCTATCTGCAGCAGCAGCGGCATCCTGAAAGGCCCATCCTGCTGCATCCCGCCACTTTCGGTCAAGCGCCTCCATCGGAACAATCCCTTTTGAAATATCAGCTCCGATTAAGACGATTTTCCGGTTAACATCTTCTTTTTCCCATTGGAGCCACTTTTTTAGCATCTCCTGCCATTTGTCCCGAATCTCTTCAAACTCCAACTCTTGTGTCCACTCCCGAATCATTGCCTCAATTCCCTCAAAAATAATCAGGCTTTGATCCAGATCGCCAGCCGACTCACTTTGATAAGCTGAAATCCATTTATGAGGAGTGTCTGCCAATTGATAAAAATCCTTCACCCATTCGGACTTCCCGTTAAACCTGCCTCCTGTAATGAAGTGCATCGCTCTCCCCTCCTAAACGCTTCCCGTGTCCATCTAAGCTCATAACCTCTTCCAAATGGAACTTGCCACTCCCAGAATTCTTTTTGCTCCGGTGCATACTTTACAAGAAGATACTTTATGACTCCGCCATGTGTAATAATAGCTGCATCTCTGTTATTTCCCTGAAGCAATTGATCTGTTAAATTCTGCCACCCTTTATCCACTCTTGCTGTGAAGGATGCAAAGGATTCTCCTCCAGGCAGCACCCCTGAGAAAGGGTCTTCCAGCCATTTTTGATATGCCTCGTTATCTTTCAGCTCTTGATATGTCCTGCCTTCCCACTCTCCAAAATGCATTTCTCTCCATTCAGGACAAGGTTCAATAGAATGATCCGGGAAAAGAATAGCCGCCGTCTTCATGCATCTGCCTAAATCACTTGCAAAAATTCTTCTGTAGCCTTGATGGGCCGGGGCAAGCTTATTCTTATGTTCCGGACACAGAGGAGAATCTGTCCACCCCAGATAAGCATGGGACTTATTAGCTTCTGTCAGCCCATGACGAAATAATGCAACAGCCACAGTATCATCCATAAAAGCACCTCCGTCCCTTCCACACTGGCCCCAAGGACATCCCCTGTCATTCCGCCAAACCAGGCAATGACTTTTCTTGATAATAATACGAAAAACAAGATTGAAAAAAGAACCATGAAAAGAAATCCAACAATAGCCGGGTAACCAGCCAGCCAAGCAGCTGCCGCGGCGGCCAGAAGGAAGACAGGATAAATAGACAGGGTGGTTTTAACAGCAGCCTGCTGAAATAATGAGCCCAGCCCCTCTTTTTTGGCCCCCTTAACGTTTATCAGCAATGTCCCCATTACCATCTTGCTTAAAAAGGGAATCATGGCTATTAAAAAATAGGAAGTTGGATTTGATAAAAGCACAATTTCATAGATAAATAGAAACCGGGCACCCAGCAGGACAATAACAGACAGCACCCCGAACGCCCCCACCCTGGGATCACTCATGATTTCAAGCCGCTTCTTCTGATCGCGATAGGAGAAGAACGCATCGCTCGCATCCATCCACCCATCAAGATGGATCCCGCCAGTCAGTAAAATGCCGGCCAGCCAAACCGCAAAGGCTGCTGCCAATGGTGAAAAGGGAGTCCATTCAAGAAAAGCATAAAGAATAAATGCATAAATCCCACCCTGAATGAGGCCGGCTATAGGGAAAGTTCTGATGGCCTTCTCCAGATGAGGCTTATCCATGGGCAGGGAAATCGGAATGGGAATGCTTGTGAAAAATTGAAGATTGATCAATAATCCTTTAAGCCATTTCATTCTGTTTTCTCCAGCTAAAGACGATTTCCTTTAATTTTTCCCATTCAAGATGCTTTAGCATCGCTTCAGACAGCTCATCATATTTGCTGTCATCCACTGTTTCCGGATGAGCGGCTGCAGGTCCATCAGAAAGGGAATCTTCAACAGGAATTCCATGCTGGCCTATGTAAGGGAGAACAGCAAGTACCGGAAGCCCGGTTTTTTCTTCTATCCAGCTTTTCCCGTCCTCAAAAAGCTCCGGATTCCCATGAAATTTATTAATAATGATGCCTTTTACCCGGTCTCGCTCCTGAGGACTTAATAGCTCCAGCGTTCCGATTATACTTGCGAAAATTCCGCCTCTTTCAATGTCCGCTGCCAAAATCACGGGAACATCCGCCATTTCCGCAGCCTTCATATTAGCAAGCTCTTTTTCCTTTAAATTGATCTCGACCGGGCTCCCTGCTCCTTCCAGTACCAGAATCTCATACTTCTCCTGCAATTTCTGAAGTGACAGCGTAATTGCTTCAAGGCCCTTTTTATAATAATCACTCTGATAAGAGCTTCCTAAAACAACTTCTGCATGATCCCCAAGCATGATAACCTCGGATTGGCAGCCGGGCATAGGCTTAAGTAAGATGGGATTCATCCATTCGTTCGCTTCAGTCTTGGCGGCCTCTGCCTGCAGTCCCTGCGCTCTGCCGATTTCCTTTCCTTTTTTGGTTTGATACGTATAGTTGCACATATTCTGAGATTTAAATGGAGCTACTCGATATCCTTCATTTGCAAATGCCCTGCAAAGAGCAGTAGCAATCAGGCTTTTCCCGACATCGGATGAAGTCCCCTGAATCATGATCCCTTTCATGCCGGCTCTCCTTTCATTTGAATAGGAATGCCTGCTTCAACAAGATAGGCTTCATCAGCCATCTTTACGATTTTCCTGTGGAGCATCCCCAATAGTTTCGCATATGTAAATACCAATTTGTTTTCGCCAATTGGCTCATTCAGGACTTCATTGCTGACTATGATCAAGGTCCTGCCTTTTTGGCGGATTTCGTTGATGGCCTGGAGAATATCTGATGAAAGTTTTTCCTGGAATTCTCTGGACCGCCAACTATCCTCCGCTCTAAAAAGCTCATTATTCAAGAGAGTGGTCAGGCAATCGAAAAGAATGATATCCTTATGGGTAAAGTTTCCCGAGATCTCTTCAAGGGCGGAAGGCTTCTCCCAGGTTTTCCAGCCCAAGCCGCTCTTATCCCGGTCATCCTGATGCCTCTGAATCCGCGCCTTCATCTCGGAATCGTATGCTTTTCCGGCAGCAATGTAATGAAGCTTTCCGTCTGTTTTCTCTGCGAGCCTGGAAGCAGTCCTCTCTGCAAATGAGCTTTTTCCGCTCCGCACGCCACCCGTGATAAAAATCAGCGAACTTTCCGCCATTCTTTCATCGCCTCCATCAGCACATCATTGTCTTTCGGCCCCTTAATCGCAAAACGCAGCCATCTTCCTTCCAGGCCGGGGAAATTCATCGTGTGCCTCGGGATAATTCCCTTTTCCAGTAAAAATTGAAATAAAATCAGCTGCTCATCCATGCGGGGATCCCTTAATAAATAAAAGTTTACGGCAGAAGGAGAAACAGCAAAATTCAAATTCCGGTAAAATGAAACCAGCCTCTCTCTCTCCTGCCGGATCAAATTCTTTGTCAGCCTGACATGTTTCTTGCTGTCCAGACACCACTCTCCTGCTTTTAAAGCAAGGGCATTCACGCTCCAGTGCGGTTTCAGAGCAGCCGCTCTTTCAATCAATCTCTCACCTGCCATCATGTATCCAAGGCGCAGGCCGGGTATCGAAAACATCTTCGTCATGGAGCGCAGCACCACAACATTTGAATCCTTTCCTATTACAATAGATTGATAGTCCAAGGCAAAGTCATAAAAAGCTTCATCCATAATAAGCAGGCAGCTGTGAATCTGACACTTCTCTATCAGCTTCTCCACCAAATCTTTAGGGTAGTAGACGCCTGTCGGATTATTTGGGTTGCAGAAGAAAATAGCATCAGCAGCTTTAAGACTTTCGGATAGCGCTTCCATATTCAGATTCCAATCTTCAGGCTCCAGCTGATAATAAGAGACTGTACAATTATTAACCCGGCAAGCCTCTTCATATTCCGAAAAAGCCGGCTGAATAATCAGTGCATGTTTCCCTGCTATCATCCTGCCAATCAGGGTAATCAGCTCGGCGCCTCCATTTCCCACCAGAATCTGTGTTTCCTTTATCCCTTCTGCAGCCGCCAGTTTGCTTTTTAAAAGCACTCCATGTGGATCCGGATAATCGGTTATATAGGGGAATAGGCTTCCCCACCTGTCTTTTAATTCACTGGGAGGGCCCAGGGGATTGATATTGGCACTGAAATCAATCCGCTCCTCAGGCATTTGCTTATCCATCGCTTCATATAAATATTGCGGATTAGATCCGTGTGAAGGCCAGATCAAGAAACATCCCTCCTGTCCATAATAGAAGCAAAAATAGGAAAACTGCTTTGTTCATAATCGAGATACTTTTTATGATATGTTCTTTTTCAAGCATAACCATTGGCTTCCCCATTGTCGCACGGTTAGAGATGACATCCTTATAAAAATTGATTCCGCCCAGCTGCACCCCCAGAAGTGCTGCAACAGCCGCTTCCCCCCAGCCGCTATTCGGGCTCGGATGCTTCGGTGCATCTCTTAAAAGGATTGCCCATGCCTCCCCATATGGAGCATACTCCGGCTTTTGTGTGAGCATGATGCAAACCGATGTCATCCGGCTTGGAATCCAGTTTACGATATCATCCGCTTTAGCAGAAGCCCATCCAAAATCCATATATCGTTCATTCATGTGGCCAACCATTGAATCACATGTATTAATGGCCCGGTAGATCAGAGCCAGCGGTGCACCGCCAATCATGGCCCAAAGTAACGGAGCAGTAATGCCATCACTTGTGTTTTCCGCCACTGTCTCCACGGCAGCCCGGACAATGCCTGGTTCATCCAGCCGATCTGTATCCCTGCCGACAATGTATGAAAGCTTTACTCTTGCTGCTTCCATATCCCCTTTTGCCAGAGGCTCATATACCTCCAGCGCTGCCTCTTTTAAACTCTTTTGAGCAATGGCTGTGAATATAAGAATTCCTTCTGCCAGGATGCCTGCGATCGGATGAATTTCATAGAAGAGCCGGGTAATGAAAAGGGTGATGCCACCTGCTGCCAGCACCACGATTAATAGCACGAGGCTCCCTTTTAATTTTCTAAAGCGGCCTTTATTCAGAGCTTGTTCCAGTTTATGTATCAGGGCACCCATCCACCTGACCGGATGCGGCCAGTTTGGCGGATCCCCTATCAGCTTATCCAGTAACCAGGCAAAGGTTAGCGCGAACAGGTGATATAAAATCATCTTTTTATCCTGCTTTGCGATTTTTTTATCGCCTCAACGGTACATTCGTAGACACCCTTGCCAATCACTTTGCCAAGCGGTGTAATGGTACCCGCATACTCCAGGTTTTCTCCCTGCTGTGCGGCGGCAATCAAAATACTGTCAGTTGATGTTCCGGTCGCTATCGTCCCTGTGACGGCATCTATAACTTTCTGATCATTTAGTGCTCTGGTCTTAGCCTCGGTTGCGGTCATAATGGATTGGATAAAGGCTTCCTCTGTAAGATGGCCATTAACGAAAATCCAAGTATTGATTGTACCTGGAGTCAGATGATAGGAATGCTCTTCACTTTTCGAAGCATCAACCGCATTGCCGACACCGGCTGTCACGACCACATACACAGAGAATGTATCTTCTTCATAAAATTGGCTGCTGTAATCCTCAATATATACAGCGGTCATCATCCCCACAGTTTCCCCGGGTTCAAAGCCGATTTCCCGTACAAATTCCGCCATCTCTGCCCGATGATCGCTGCAGTCATAATTCTTGCTCACATGCCGGTTAAGAAAAATCCGATTCCAGCCAGTCCCCGATCCGGTTACACCTGAAGACATGGTTTTAAGCGGAAATGGCGAGCGAAGGACCAGCAAATCCTCCCGTACCTCCAGGCTGGCTGGATCGATGCGCTTCTCTAATTGGCTTTCTGCCTGTGAGCGCTCAGGCACCAGCACCATCTGAGGGGCCGCCACTCTTGGATGCGGCAGCTTCTCGATCTTCGTCCTGTAAACCTCCCGTATCCGCCCTTCTTTTAAAACCTCATTAGGAACATGGTTAATATTGACTTCACCATTCTCCAGCAGCAATAGGCGGTCACAGTACAGGCCGGCCAGATTCAAATCATGGAAGATGGAGATCACCGTCAGTCCGCAGTCCTTTGACCATACGGAGAGGAGATCAAGCAGTTCTTTTTGATAAGACAAATCGAGATGGTTCGTCGGCTCATCCAGCAATAATATTTCCGGCTCCTGGGCAAGGGCCTGTGCTAAAAACACCCTCTGTCTTTCCCCGCCGGATAATTGCTGAATATCAGCATCCTGAAATCGGGAGATGCCCGTCTGTTCCATAACCCGGTTAACCGCTTCTTCATCCTTGCTGGTCCAGCTCTGGAACCAGCCCTTTTGATGAGCATAGCGGCCAAGGGAAACGGTTTCCTTTACGGTATATGAAAAGGCCTGAGAGGAATGCTGGGGCAGAACAGCCATGATTTTCGCCAGTTCTTTCGGTGTATATTCTGAAAGGTTCTTACCTTTGATCACAATATCACCTGATGTATGGGGCAAAATGCCGCTCAGCATCTTCAGAATCGTCGTCTTGCCGCTTCCATTCGGCCCCAATATCCCGAAAAGCTCCCCTTTTTCCACTTCAAAGCTGATATTTTTTACAACCGGCGCACCGGCATACCCGCCAGTGATTTGCTGGACTCTTAGCATGATTTACCACTTCTTTCTGAACAGAAAAGCGCAAGCGCCTTGCCCCGAAGGAACGCAGACTAAGATCGCCACGTCCTGTGGCAACGTCTGCATGACCCGCATCCTGCGGGCCTCAAGCACAAGACGAGCCTCACAGAAAGGCGTTATTTGCCTTTTTGGGAGGATTGCCCGAAATGTGGAGGCGACTGCCCAGGGACGACAGGCATAAGACGGTTCCTGTAAGAAGGCGTTTTTCCTTCTGAAAGGAAACGGCTTATGACCCCGAGTCCCTAGGAGCCGCAACAAGACAAGCTTGTGACCTCGAGGGGGTAGGCGCTGGAGCTAGACAGTTACCTAAGTTCAAAGTTGTACTTTCTTACAATTTAGAAAAGCGCAAAACGCCCTTATGCGCTTAAAGTTTATTCCTTCTTTTCATTAAAATAACCCCAAAAGCAGGTGCACCGATTAAGGCTGTAATCACACCGATCGGAAGCTCGGCAGGGGCAATGATCGTCCGTGAAACCAGATCGGCAATAATAAGGAAACCTGCTCCCACCAGAATGGATAGCGGCAGCAAATGCCTATGATCCGGTCCCCATAACATCCTGGCCAGATGGGGAATCACAAGTCCGACAAACCCGATCGTTCCAGACACAGCAACAGCCGCACCCGTTAAGATGGAGCCTGCTATCAGGACCATCATCTTTCTCTTCTGAACGTCCACCCCGATATGCCGGGCCTTTTCCTCTCCGAAGCTCATAGCATTAAGCTCTTTGCTGTTTACTAACAGAAGAACCGCACCTATCACAAAGAAGGGAAGGATAATGTTAATATACGCCCAGCCTCTCATCGACACACTTCCAAGAAGCCAGCCGATGATCTGTCTTAGCTCTTCACCAGTCAGAGCAATCATCAGAGAAATTAGAGCGCCAAGAAAAGAACTGAAGATAATGCCCGTTAAAATAATCGTTTCCACTTTCATGGATCTTTCAATATTTCTCGCAAAAAGCAAGACAGCAAAAATGGTTAAAAAGGAAAATAAGATGCTGAATAAAGGCAGCGTAAACATTCCTGCAAAGGGAATGGATAAGCCAAAGAACAAGGTTAAAACTGCACCGAGTGAAGCCCCGGAAGAAACTCCAATGGTATATGGATCTGCCAGCGGGTTTCTTAATAAACCTTGAAAGGCGGCTCCCGCAATGGCAAGAGACGCCCCAACCAAGCCTGCCAGCAATACGCGCGGAAGCCTGATGTCCATAATGATATTTGCATGCATGCTATCTGTGTTTTCCAATGAAACAAAGGGAAAAATCTCAGCGCTTATTACTCTGATGATCGTCATGGGATGAATGGACACTGTTCCAATTGAAATCCCCATCAGCATGGCACAAAGCAGGAAAGCTGCTGCTGTTACATAAGCCAGTAATTTATTATTTAAATACGTCCGGATATACTGCTTTTGCAAGTTCTTCGACTCCTTCAATAATACGAGGGCCAGAGCGGGTTACCATATCGGAATCAACATCGGCAACCTGCTTATTTTTCACTGCGGTAATATCCTGCCAGCCATCCCGGCTTAAGACATTGCCGACAGCATCTTCAGTGTAATAGCCATGAGTTGTGATGATCACGTCCGGATTTCGTTCGATAATCGCTTCCGGATCCATCTTCGGCCATCCTTCTTCCGAAATAATATTTTCCGCGTTGATGGCACTCAGCATTTCGTCCATAAATGTCTCAGTGCCTGCTGCATAGATTTCTGGAGCAGGTGAAACTTCAACCATTACCGATTTGCGGTCCTCTTCTTTTATCCCATTCGCTTTTGTTTTGATTTCCTCAAGCTGGCTCTTCATGTCTGACACAAGTGTTTCTGCTTTTTCTTTCTCTCCCGCTGCCGTTCCAATCATTTCAATGGATTCAAAAACCTGATCAAAGCTCTTCGCGTCATTGACAACAAGGACGGTCACACCCGCATCCTTTAATTGCTGAAGACCTGCTTCCGAACTTTGTGCGCTTGAAGCATGGGCAAGAACAAGGTCGGGGTTTAAAGAGATCACTTTCTCTACATTAAATTCCAAGCCTCCAACCTTTTCCTTTTCTGCGGCTTCTGGCGGGTAGTTATCAAAGTCGGAGACCCCAACCACTTCTTCTCCCAGCCCCAACTCGAATGCTATTTCAGTGTTACTTGGAATCACGGAAACGATTCTTTCAGGCTTGGCTTCAATGACCACTTCATTATCCAGCGCGTCATTTATCGTTACAGGAAATGCAGCATTCTGCCCTTCCTCAACCTTTTTCTCTTCTTTTGGCTGTTCAGCACTCCCGCCGCAGCCTGCAAGCAATCCTGCAGCAAACAGCATAGTTAATAAAAATGCATAAAACTTTCTCATTCTCAGCAATCCTCCTAGAACTTTCGACAGAATTCGAGTGGTGCCTGTCACCACCGTTTTAAAATAAAAAAACATCCCCTCGAACGGCAAGGAGATGTTGGTATGGTCATTTAAAAAATGCAGAATAGATGGCCGGACCAAACACCTCCCTATCCTCGTAGGTTTATGGGTGCTTAAGAATCAGGCAGGTCTCCTGGCTCATGGTCAATGCGTTCTGCTCCTTCCCATACTTGGGTGTACAGTGGATTTGCAGACAGCTACCATTTACAGTGGCGGGACCGCGCTGGAATTTCACCAGCTTCCCTATTAAGTCTTCAAAAGCGCTTGCTTTAAAGCCCTTTTGAGAAGACACCTGTTCTATTGCGGTTATAAAATTTTCTATTTCCGATTATACACCATCCCGCAGAAAAAGTAATAGAAATTTGCTGAATGTTGTAAAAAAGTTCAGAATTCTAACGCGAGTATATTTTCCATTCCCTTGTCTTCTTATCGAACACAATCTTCGCCTCACATGGCTCTTTCACTATGGCTTCATACTCATCATACATATCATCCATATTCGCAAAATCACCAATAATCCAAATAGGAATCTCAATCCTGACCCGATTCTGTTCAATATCCTTAATGGAAAGGACCGCTCCTTCTTTCATAAGGGGCTTTAATGAAAGCAGGACATCTCTGGTGATTGGAGGATACGTCTTTTTCTTTTTAATGCCAAGGAGCGTTTTTTCTACCTTCATCTGTTCCATTTTCCCGGGGATCACTTCTCCAAGCATACGGTAAAAATCGTTCAGATCGCGGTAATATGTGCGGTTAAACCAGCCATCATCATGAGCAAGGTACACATACCGGTTGCTCAGATAATTGTAAAAAGGCAGCTTAAGATGTTCTTTGACATGGCCGAGATAAAGAAGTTCCGCAATGGTCTGGCCGGGAAGCTCATTCACCGCTTCCTCTTCCTCGAAGTCGATCCAGCAAAAATCGCCATAGCCGTATACATCATCCCCAACCAGCCTGCCCAGCTTGTCCCTTGATACATAATCGAACATCGTGTGAGTATTAAAGTCCCCATGTTCAAAACGATGCTTTAACAGCAGCAGATTATTAATAGAATCTGAAAGAGTCTGGGCAAACTCTGCAAACTCAATTCCATAAGTCATCACATACTGATCCTGTTCATTAAGGTGGATGTAGATGAGATCACGAATAGTTTGATTCCTTCTTTTCAATGACGAAACCCCCGAACCGTAGCCTAATTGATAAAAGACAGCTTCTTATGAAACTGTCTGCCAAACTTCCAGTATTTTATCCTCTTATTGTAGCAAAAATATCTGAAAATATCTTTCCAGATGAGAAAAAATTTTTAATCCGTTTTTTTTGAAAATACAGGAAACCAACATCATAATATATTCGTCTAACTAGTGAAATCTCTTTCTCCATTGTAAGGTTAATTTTTCCTTTGATAGGATAAAGTGAAACTTCAATCAGCAGGGAGTGCTTTTCTCCCGGCTGATTGTTAGTTGAGGCCCACAGGAAGTGGGTCACAAAGACGTTGCCACAGGATGTGGCGTTTTTAGTCTTTGTTCTTCTTTTCGGGCCTTTACGGGCAGTTTGACCCCCACTTATTCTCCCTTGATTCATCTGATTCTAGATGTGGGGTCTTACTGCCCGTTAGACTGCGATAAAAATGTAAAAAGGTAAAGAAACCAGGTGTATATAATGAACCAGAATAATAGATTCTCAGACCGATTCGATTGGACGTTATGCTTTCTTCTGCTGCTGTTTTTTCTCATCAGCTGCATTGCGATTTACAGCGGACAATCCTCCAATCAATATGAAGGGAATTTTGTTATCTCACAAATCAAAAATTATATTGTAGGTGCCGTCATTGTAGGGATTGTCATGTATTTTGACAGCGAGCAAATCCGGAGACTCACATGGCTGCTATACGGTTTAGGCATCCTATTGCTTATCGGGCTATTCATTGCACCGGAAAGCATTGCACCAGAGCGCAAAGGGGCTACATTGTGGTATATCATTCCCGGACTCGGTTCAGTGCAGCCTTCTGAATTTGTAAAGGTGTTCCTTATTATCGCCCTCAGCAAAATCATCGCTGACCACCATCTGAAGTATCAGGCTAAGACAGCCGGAACGGACTTTTATCTCCTAATTAAACTAGGGGCAGCCACATTGCCTCCATTAGGATTGATTATTATCGAAGACCTGGGTACTGCCCTTGTCATCATCGCGATATTAGCAGGAATCATCCTGGTATCCGGAATCACCTGGAAAATTCTTGTTCCGATTTATGGAATCCTGGGTGCTTTAGCAGGAACGGTTCTATACCTGGTGATCATAGCACCGGAGATTTTAGAGAAATACCTTGGGATTGACCCCTATCAGTTCAGCAGGATTTATTCCTGGCTTGACCCGGTCAATCATAAGCAGGGGGCCGGAATGCAGCTGTATAATTCCATGCTCGCTATCGGCTCGGGATTAATTTCCGGTAAAGGCTTTACCGACAGGCAGGTATATGTGCCGGATGCCCACACTGATTTTATCTTTAGCGTCATTGGAGAGGAGTATGGCTTCTTCGGCGCCAGTGTCGTAATCAGCCTTTTCTTTCTGCTTATCTATCATTTAACGAAAACTGGCCTTGAGACGTCTGATCCTTTTAATACCTATATTTGCGTAGGGGTCATCAGCATGATCACCTTCCATGTTTTTCAAAATATCGGAATGACCATTCAGGTTCTGCCAATCACCGGCATTCCGCTGCCGTTTATCAGCTACGGCGGAAGCTCACTTATGGGAAACATGATGGCCATGGGACTGATATTCAGCATTCGCTACCATCATAGAACCTATATGTTCTCAACCGATTCAAATTATGTTGCAAAATAATTCCAGCCGCGTATAATAACAGTAATATATTTAGTGTCTATGATGAAGAGAGTAGCAAAGGGCTCTTTCCTATAAGCGAGACAGGGCCGGTGCAAGCCTGTCGGAAATCCTATTTGTGAAGCGCACTTCGGAGATGCATAGCTGAAAGAAAAGTAGGCTGTGCCGGGTAAGGAGTCCCGTTACCAAATCCCTAAAGGAATGTGTTCTACTAATATGAAACGTCCTTTCGCAAGAGGTCCTTTGGACAATCAGAGTGGTACCGCGGGCAGATTCAGCTCGTCTCTATATTTATATAGAGGCGGGCTTCTTTATTTTTCAGGGGGTGTGTGTTTTAAATGATGGATTTCAAAGCTATATTCGCAGCACAGCTGGCATCTGTGCTGAATGGGCATCTTTCTGAGAAAGCCATTTCAGACTTAATCGAAACGCCAAAGAATCCGGTACATGGTGATCTTGCTTTTCCCTGTTTCACACTGGCAAAAGCATTCAGGAAATCCCCTGCCTCCATTGCAGAAGAGACCGCTTTCCAGATAAAAGGATCGTATATTGAAAGAGCTGAAGCTGCCGGGCCATACATTAATATCTTTTTTTCCAAAGGTGCTGCAGGTGCAATCATACTGGAAAAAATCCTGAAAGAAGGAAAGGAATTTGGACTGCTGAAGGATGGTGCAGGCAAAACAGCCGTGCTTGATTTCTCTTCGCCCAACATCGCAAAGCCTTTTTCCATGGGTCATCTGCGATCAACCGTCATTGGAAATGCCCTCGGAAACCTCGCCGAAAAATGCGGTTATACAGCGGTCAGAATTAACCACTTAGGCGACTGGGGCACACAATTCGGCAAGCTGATCACCGCTTATAAAAAGTGGGGGAATCCGGATAAAGTGAAGGAACATCCGATCAGGGAGCTGCTCAGCCTTTATATACGGTTCCATGCAGAAGCAGAGGCAGATCCATCGCTTGAAGATGAGGCACGTTCCTGGTTCAAAGAGCTTGAAAACGGAAATAAAGAAGCACAAGCCCTCTGGAATTGGTTTAGAGATGAATCATTGAAGGAATTCCAGCGGGTTTATGACAGGCTTGGCATCCATTTCAACTCATACAATGGGGAAGCTTTTTATAACGATAAAATGAAACCCGTCATAGATGAGCTGATGGCAAAAGATCTGCTGGCTGAGTCTGATGGTGCAGAGGTCGTTCAGCTGCCTGATGAAGACCTGCCTCCATGCCTAATCAAAAAATCCGACGGAGCGACTCTTTATGCAACACGCGATCTGGCTGCGGCTTTTTACAGAAGGGAAAACTATCAATTTGATCACTCCCTATATATTGTCGGCCAGGAACAAAGCATCCATTTCAGGCAGGTCAAAAGCGTGATCAAAAAGATGGGCTATGAGTGGGCGGACAGTATGAAACATGTTCCGTTCGGCCTCTACTTAAAAGATGGAAAAAAGATGTCTACCAGAAAAGGAAGAGTCATCCTTCTGGAGGAGGTTCTGGATGAAGCAGTTCTTCTCGCAAAGAACAGTATCGAGGCTAAAAATCCCGGTCTGGAAAATAAAAATGAAGTCGCTGAAGCAGTCGGCATCGGAGCCATTTTGTTCCATGATCTGAAAAATGACCGCATGAACAATATTGAATTTTCACTTGAAGATATGCTGACATTTGAAGGAGAGACAGGTCCTTATCTGCAATATACCAATGCACGGGCCTATTCCCTGCTCCGCAAGGCAGATGATATACCATCTGCCGCAAGCGGGCTATCCGATCCTTACAGCTGGGAAATTATTAAGCTGCTCTATCAATATCCTGAGAAAATCAGACAATCTTATCGGCAGCTTTCCCCTTCCGTTTTCGCTAAATTTCTGATTGATGTTGCCCAGGCTTTCAATAAATATTACGGACAGGTAAGAATACTGGAGAAGGATGCCGGCATCCAGGCAAGACTTGCCCTCGTCAAAGCAGTCACCATTGTTCTTACAGATGGAATGCAGACACTCGGCATGAAGGTGCCCCGGCAAATGTAAAAGGAGAAGCCGTTATGGCCTCTCCCTTTTTGCCTTTGTCCGGGCTTTGGCTTTCTGCATTTTCACAAGGCTTCTTACCAGAAATCCGCCGACAAAAATGGCCATCAGCACTAAACCGGTATAATTCAAATGTATTAATTTCAGAATCACACTGGCGACTGTCGCCATATATAAGGCACCAAGCATATAAGTAATCTCTTCGTTCTCAAAATAGGAGGTAAGTTTCGCACCAAACTGTGAGCCAATGAGCCCTCCTCCTACGAGTGAAAGGCCAATCCAATAATCAATGCTGACAGTGGAAACGTAGGACAGGAAGCCTGCGGATACGATTAACATGACAGCAAACAAGCTGGTCCCTACCGCATTTTTCGGCATCATCCCTAAATAGGCGACCGATAAAGGCACCATAATAAAACCGCCGCCCACCCCTAATGTAGTAGAAACAAATCCTGCAAAAAATCCAATCAGCACCATCTTCACAATGGAAGGCGAATGTTCAGAAGAGTGAACAGCATTGGCTGATTTTTCCCTTCTTTTCAGCATGCTCAAAGCAAAATAAGACAGCAATATGATATAAAAAACGGGCACGGCCCACGTGTCCCAGCCTTTATTCTCAAGAAACAGAACAAATGGATGGGCGGCCTGAGTAGCTGCCATTCCGCTTAATCCAAGTATCAGCCCCTGCTTAAGCCTTATATTCTTCAGCCTGATATGAGCGGAGATGCCTGAAAGGGACGTCCCAATCGAAAACAGTAAACTCGTGGTGATCGCTTCTACTGGAGAAAAACCAAAAAGCATAAGCGTTGGAGTAAGAATGAATCCCCCGCCTACCCCAAAAAACCCCGAGAGCACACTGATAAGCGCTCCGAGAATAATAAAGAAAACATATTCCATTTATATTCCTCACTAACTGTCTCTGCTATTAATCCGTACTATATCACTTTACCATAATTGGCAACGGTTATACTGTTGTTCTTTATTTATAATAATTATAAATAAGTATTGATTATAATTTAGTATTTGTTATAATTAGTATATAAATTACTTAGGGGGAATTACGATGGAAAAATTATATGATGCATTAAACGTACAAATAGCTAACTGGAGTGTCCTATATACGAAATTGCACCGCTACCACTGGTTTGTAAAAGGCCCTCTTTTCTTTACCCTTCATGAAAAGTTCGAAGAATTATATAATGAAGCGGCGGAAGTTGTAGATGAGGCAGCGGAACGCCTGCTTGCAATCGGCGGTTTACCTGCAGCAAGCTTGAAGGAATTCCTAAGCATTACGACTCTTGAAGAATCTAATGGGGAAAAGAAAGCAGAAGACATGGTTGCTGCTCTTGCTTCGGATTATAAACATATTAAGGAACAATTAATCTCTTTAGCCCAGCTTGCAGAGGAACGGGAAGATCAAGTGACAGCCGATTTCGCCATCGGGTTAATGGAAAAATTGGATACGCATATTTGGATGCTGCAAGCCTACTTAGGAGAATAATCGATTTTGGCAAGAGAGTCAGTGAGAATGATCACTGGCTCTTATTTTTGTGCTGAAAAAATTTTTGCCCTTTGGACACTCTAAGGTGTTATGATTTATCTGATTGCTTCATTTTTATTTCGGAAAGGAGTCTCCATAATGGCAAACTTAAAATATTCATTCTTTATTTTTCTCGGCGCATGCAGTTACGGCGTTCTGGCATCCATTGTTAAACTGGGACTTCAGGCCGGCCACTCTGTTCCCGAACTGACCGGAAGCCAATATTTAATTGGGCTCCTTTTATTATTGCTTTCTTTCCCATTTATCAAAAGAACGAAAATCACCCTTACACAAGCAGCAGCTTTGTTATTGACCGGTGCCTCCTTAAGCTTAACGGGCATTCTGTATGGAATGAGCCTTGATCGGAACCCGGCCTCCATCGCTGTTGTTCTTTTATTTCAGTTCACCTGGATTGGAATTCTTTTTGAAGCATTATATGAAAGAAAGATGCCCAGCAAAGCAAAAATCATTTCTTCGATCCTGCTTATTATAGGAACGGTATTTGCAAGCAACCTGATTAATTCCGGGTCACATGCTATTCAAGCAGATGGCCTGATTTATGGCTTATTATCTGCGGTTACATTTGCCGTGTTCATTTTTGCAAGCGGTAAAGCAGGCAAAGGAATTCCAACCATACAGAGGAGCATCTTCATCACATTTGGCGGACTTCTTCTGGTTGCAGCTGTTTCAGGTCCCGTCTTAATAAGCGGCGGCATTCAGCTTGGGGGCCTATGGAAATTCGGACTGCTGATGGCATTGTTTGGCGCTATTTTCCCTATTGTCTTCTTTGCAATCGGTTCACCCCACTTAGATTCAGGGCTTGCCACAATTGTAGGCTCTGCCGAACTTCCGGCAGCTGTTGCTGCCGCTATGCTGATCCTTGGGGAAAGGATATCAGAAGCACAGACTTTCGGGATTGTGCTGATCCTGATTGGAATCAGCATACCGCAGTTTTCATTTAGAAAAGCAGCAAAGGATCGTTTGAGCACGTAGGATTTTTTATGGCGGGATTCGCTGGGTACCGCCTGGGGCGGCGACCTGCTTGACGAAAGGAGGCTTTGGATGTCATTCCAGGGTCTTTTTTCTTTGTAAGCCGGTGTTTTGCGGTGGGTTATTGCTGGTGAAGCTGGGTTCGGACTTTGGCTTGGTCTTTTCTGCTTTCTGTGTCTATAGTTGGTCCGGGTTCTGACTCTGGCGCTCCTCTTTCTGCTTTCTGTGTCCGAAGTTGGACCCGGGTTCTGACTCTAACTCGCTCTTTTCTCCTTTCTGTGTCCGAAGTTGGACCGGGTTCTGACTCTGACTGGCTCTTTTCTCCTTTCTGTGTCTGAAGCTGACCCGGGTTCTGACTCTGACTGGCTCTTTTCTCCTTTCTGTGTCCGAAGTTGGGCCGTGTTCTGACTCTAACTGGCTCTTTTCTCCTTTCTGTGTCTGAAGCTGATCCAGGTTCTGACTCTGGCGCTCCTTCTTCTGCTCTCTCTGTCCAAAGTTGAATCGTACTTTTTATTTTCCAGGCTTTTTCTCTTCACAAAATCAAACAACTTCAGTAAACTATTAATACCTATAAAACCAATGAGAAAGGTCGGAAAATAGATGGCAAATACACCCGTTTCGATTCCCCGTCCGCTCGTAAGAACCAATCAATGGTCAATCGTATTAAGTGTTTTAGCTTCGTGGTTTACCGGAGAAGCCTGGATTCTCGCCATTCCCCTGCTTGCAGGTACAATGGGCCTATTGTTCGGTTTCAATCCGATTATGCGTACAGCAAGGTATTTTCTTAGAAAAAGTCCTTCTGAGTACATTCCCGAAGACTGGGAGCAGCAGCAATTTAATCAGGTGATTGCCGTTGCCTGTCTCGCACTTGGGCTGATCAGCTTTCTGCTGGGATGGACAGCTGCAGGGTATGTTTTTACAGCTATGGTCGCTCTTTCAGCATTTATTGCCATTCTGGGATTTTGCATCGGCTGTTTTATCCGCTTTCAGCTTAACCAATATAAATACCGAAAATCGTAAGGCAGCCATCGAGGCTGTCTTTTTCTTTTCCTTTTTCACCCAGCTAGTTTCAAAGGACTTTTTAAGGGGTACATATTTCATAAGTAAAATATTCTGAGGTGAAAAAATGAAAACTGCCAGTAAGTTTCTTTTAACAAAAGAAGATATGACTAACCCCGAAGTTGTGCCTGAGTGGGTTATTCAAGAATATAAAACATTTCATGATACAGTTACAGATAAAACCTTCCCGTGCTATTTTGGAATGACTGCCGAAATGCGCGGCGAATTGAGATATGCCTATATTACAAAGGAAGACTGGTCTAATCTGCCAGGGGCTCTTGAATCCTTTATCGAGCTCTTTGACGCACCAAAGCTTATTCGTCATGGCCTATTTGTATTTGTGGAGCCGGAAAAAGATGAAAAGCCGCTTGAGCATTATAGAGAAAATTTCTGGAATATCCTTCAGTATTTGCATAAGGTTGATACTAAACCGTGGCCGAAGGATTATCCGACAGATCCGGACCATCATTTATGGGCGTTTTCTTTTGCGGAGGAGCCATTCTTTGTGTTTGGCAATGCGCCTGCATATAAGCAAAGAAAGACCAGGGATTTAGGCAACAGTCTTGTGCTTGGATTCCAGCCGCGCCGTATTTTTGAAGGTCTAGAAGGCACCTCTAAAGGCGGCGTTATGTCCAGGGAAAAAGTAAGGGAGCGGGTTGAAAAATGGGATGGCCTCCCTACCCATCCAAACATCAGCCATTATGGCGATCCCGAACACCGTGAGTGGAAGCAATATTTTATCGGTGATGACGTTAAGCCAATCGAAGGGAAATGCCCTTTTCATCATAAATAATCGGGCAGTTCGGTGCAAAAACTGCATAAATAAACAAGGAACCGTTCTCAGTGAACGGTTCCTTATTTATGTGTCATATATTGATTAATGCGGCTGCCGATCGCAGATAATACTTCTTTACCGGCTGCCTGATTTTGGAGCCTGTCCACAAGTACTGCAGCGAAGACTGTCTTTCCTTTATGGGTAAATATGGCGCAATCATGCTCTACTCCGGGAAGTTCGCCTGTTTTATTGGCAACCTTGACTTTTTCCTCGTCTATCGTATTGGCAAGTTTGTTTTTAAACTGCTGGTTTTCCAATATATACAGTGCTTTTTCAGTATACTTCCCTGATAGTATTTTTTGTTCTGCCAATGCCTTCATGCCACACGCCATATCCCTGGCAGTCGTGGTGTTGTCAATGCCGTTTTTCAGTGCTTCAAAATCCATCATCTTTCTGTTTAATGATGTATTATTAAACCCCGAATTATTGAAAAGCTGATTGATTTTCTCTATACCGAGCAGTTCAATGATAAGATTAGTCGCTGTATTATCAGACACAATGATCATAAGGGTCATTAGGTCTGTCACCTTGATCTTCAAATCTCTGGCCATGGCTTGCAAAACACCCGATCCGCCAACCCGGGCTGAAGCAGTAACTTCCACTTCCTCCTCAAGCTGAAGCAGCCCTTTCTCCGCCTGTGAAAGTCCCGCAAGTAAAATCGGCACCTTTATTAAGCTGGCTGAAGAGAAAACGGCATCGGCATCTTTTTCGATGAAACCATCCTCAGTATGGATATATACGGCAACGCGGCCTTCACAGCAGCTGGCCAATGTAAGAATTTCCGCCTTAAGAGTATGAAAGTCCATTTTATTTCGCAACCGCTACTTGAGGCCGGTTATGGTCGCCAGTTACTTTTTCATTATATAAATGGCAGGCCACAAAGTGATCCTTCTCAATCTCCTGCCACTCAGGCTTCATGGAAGCACAAGCCTCCATCGCATAAGCACACCGCGTGCGGAATACACAGCCGCTTGGCGGATTCATTGGACTTGGGAGCTCCCCTTCCAAAATGATTCTTTCCCGGTTATCCTCGACATCAGGGTCAGGGATGGGAATCGCCGACAGCAAGGCCTGTGTATAGGGGTGAAGCGGATTTTTATATAAGTTTTCGCTTGTGGTTAATTCCACCAGATGCCCTAAGTACATAACGCCGATTCTGTCGCTGATATGCTTAACCATTGAGAGATCATGGGCGATAAATAAGTAGGTCAGCCCTTTTTTCTTCTGAAGCCCCTTAAGCAGGTTCACCACCTGGGCTTGTACCGATACATCCAGTGCTGAGATCGGCTCATCAGCAATAATGAATTCCGGGTCCAGCGCAAGAGCACGGGCAATTCCAATTCTTTGCCTCTGTCCGCCGCTGAATTCATGCGGATAACGGTTGGCATGATCGCGGTTAAGACCCACATCCTCCAGGAGCTGATAGACCCGCTCAAGCCGTTCCTTCTTATTCGGATATAACCCATGAACCTCCATGGGCTCGGAAATAATCTCCTGTACGGTAGAACGCGGATTCAAGGAGGCATACGGATCCTGAAAAATCATCTGCATCTTCCTGTGAAAAGCAAACCTCTCTTTTTCAGTCATGTTATGGACATTTTTCCCGTCATACAGGACTTCACCTTCTGTACGGTTATATAAACCAATGATGGTACGCCCTGCAGTTGATTTTCCGCAGCCGGATTCACCGACAATCCCGAATGTTTCTCCCTGTTTGATATGAAAGGAGACATCATCAACAGCCTTCAGGGTTTGTCCTTTTCCCATTGAAAAATGCTTTTTTAGATTGTTGACCTGTAAAAGTGCTTCTTTTGCCATGTTTATTCCCCCGTCTCTTGCCAGTAACGTCTAGCTGCACATAGTTCCTTTTCATAGATGGTATCTTTCAAGTCGATAACTTCGATGTTTTTACCGGTATTTGGAGAATGAAGCAGCTTTCCATCACCATAATAAATGCCTACATGATGGAGTTTGCCTTTCCCTTCTTCATAAGCAAAGAATAATAGGTCCCCTGGTTCAATGGCATCCAGTTCGACCGGCTTCCCTGAATCCGCCTGATCATGGGCATCACGGGGAATGATCACTCCATTTGCTTTGCACATCGAATAGCTGAACCCTGAACAGTCATATCCATAGCTGCTCATGCCGCCCCATAGATAGGGAAGGCCTATAAATTGTTCACCCGCAGCAATGATGTCTCTGCCGCTGCCTTTCCGTATAGCTTTGATTGATTCAAAGACCTTCACGTCAGCAGATTTTAAGAATCCTTCTCCTTCAGTTGTCTGCACCTGGACCCACTCGGTTTCTTCTTTCAAGACTGGAAGTACAGTTTGATAACTTAGAATAAGTTCCGGCTCTCTGTCAATCGAATAGAGTGTTGCTTTTTTGTTATGGATGACAGCAGCTTTTTCACTATCAAGCTTCCAATCTTCATTCTGAGTCAGCTGGGCCTTCGGCAACCAGCCGGGATACCCTCTCTGGTCCTTTGAAGAGGGCTGGCTCGGAACAATAACATGTACCCATCCATCTCTCTCCTCCAATACAATCACTTCTTCTCCGTACAGAACTTGTGATTGCACAAGATTCCCGTCGCAAAGCTCCAGCCGGGGCTCATAGGTGAGCTTTTCAAGCCAGGTATCCAGATTAACTGGGTTGGTGATGGCTTCAGTGTCAATTTCTCTTGATGAATCGCTAGCTGTCCACAAGGTCGCAGCCGGAACCGAAACCAGCCATTTCTGCTTAGTTGCCAAACCGAATTCCTCCTTTTTAAAATTGTCAGGATGTCAATTCCTGCTTGTTCACTGCCAATGATACATTTCTAATGCCAAGGCCAGGTTCAGATGGCAGGGTAATTTTGCGGCCGGAATAGCGGATTCCGCCTTCCACAATTTCTTTTGCCATCATCAATGGGGCGTCAAAATCAAAGCGGGTTATATTCTTTTTGCTGGCTGCAAAATGGGCTGCGGCCGTAATGCCGATCTTGGTTTCAATCATGCTGCCTACCATGCATTCCATCCCGCATACTTCAGCGAGCTGATTAATGATCTGCGCCTGATAGATGCCCCCTGATTTCATCAGCTTGATATTAATCAGGTCAGCACTTCGCGTTTTAATGACTTCAAATGCCTGCTTCGGAGTAAAGACACTTTCGTCTGCCATAATCGGTGTATCAACCGCATCGGTCACCTGCTTAAGGCCCTCTATATCCCATGCCTTCACAGGCTGTTCGACAAGCTCAATGTTCAAGTCCAGTGCTTCCATTTTCCGGATGGCATAAATAGCATCCTTTGGTTTCCAGCCCTGATTGGCATCCAGGCGGATTTTAATTTTCGATCCTACCCGGGTGCGGATCTCCCGTATTCTCTCTATATCTGTTAAAATATCATCCTTGCCTACCTTTACCTTGAGGACATCGAAGCCTTGCTGAACATAGGAAACGGCATCTTCTCCCATTTCCTCAGGGCCATTGACGCTTACTGTATAATCCGTTTCCACTTCATTCTTATGTCCGCCCAAAAATTGGTAAAGAGGCAGTTTGCATTGCTGTGCAAGACAATCGTATAAAGCCATATCCACCGCTGCCTTTGCACTCGAATTTCCTATTAAAGCGGACTGAATCCCCTGGAAAATCTCCTCATAGTTTAGAAGACTCTTATTGATCAGCATTGGCTTTAATACATGATGAATGGCTGACTCTATGCTTGAAAGGCTGTCCCCGGTGATCACCACAGTGGGTGGTGCTTCCCCCCACCCGGCTATTCCGTTATCACATGTTACTTTTACAACAAGCGTTTCAGCTGTCTCAACTGTTCTCAAAGCTGTTTTAAATGGTTTTTTCAGTGGTACTGCAGCTCTAAATGTTTCGATCGTGTTTATTTTCATCTATACCACCCTTTTACTTAACTCCGCTTTCGATTGTCAGCTTTTTACCGGCTGCATCCAATTCTGCCCTTACACCTAATGGCACAGAAATATGCGGAGAGCAATGGCCGATATGAAAGCCTTTAACAGCAGGCTTATTCACCCTTTTGATATACGTATCCAGAACTTCATCCAGTTCCAGGGAAAGTTCTCTTTCCGGAACACAATTATTAAAGTCCCCAATGATAAAGCCGGCCGCATCCGCAAGCTTCCCGGCCATATGCAGCTGGTTTAGCATGCGGTCGACCGCACGGGGCTCTTCGTTAATGTCTTCAATAAGCACAAGTTTATCTTTTGTATCAATTTCAAAAGGTGTTCCGATTGTACTGGCCATAAGAGACAGGTTTCCGCCCGTTAAGACACCCGCGGCACTCCCGTTCACCATCGTCTCCAATTCTGAAATTCCTTCTGGATAGTCAAGTGTGACCGGCTCAAATAACTGGTTAAAATATTGCTTGGATAGCGGATCCGCATCCTCTTTGCCAATATCAGAGGCGAGCATCGGCCCATGGAAGGTGACCAATCCTGTCTCTTGGCGAATGGCTGTGTGCAGGAATGTTATATCGCTGTATCCCCAGAAAATTTTCGGGTTTTCTTTTATCAGACTGTAGTCGATTTGGGACGCAATTCTCCCGGTTCCATAGCCGCCGCCTGCACAAATGATGGCTTTGACTTCCTTATCCGCAAACATGTTATGTAAATCCGCCAGACGGTCTTCATCCTTCCCGGCCAGGTAACCATATTGATCTGTCACATGCTCGCCCATCTTTACCTTTACACCAAGCTCTTCCAAAAAAGAAAGAGATCGTTTCAGGTTCTCCTGATTGGGCGGGCTTGCCGGTGCTATAATTCCAATCGCAACACCTTTTTTCAGGCGCTGAGGTTTGATTGCCATGCTGTCACATCCTTTTCGTTTTATAGCATTATATGCTCCTGCAGCAAAAGCATTATTTGGGAAATGAAATAATTGTCGAGGATATAAGCTAAATTTCGGGAAAATGCATTATTTTTCTGGAAATAATCTCGAAAAGCGCAGAGCGCCCGCTTATCGGCGACAAGCATAAGACAAGCGCTGGCAGAAGGCGTTTTTTGCCTTCAGAAGTGATTGTCCGAAAAACGAAGGCGACTGCTTAGGGACGACAAGCAAAAGACGATTACTGTAAGAAGGTGTTCTTTCCTTCTGGAAGGAATCGTCTTATGACCTCGAGTCCCTAGGAGCCGCAGTTAGCCAAGCTTAAGACCTCGAGCCGATGGCGCTCGGAGCTAGACAGTTATCAAAGTTCAAAGATCCTTATTCTTCAAAAAAAATATACTTCTGAAAAAAAGGGATGTTCACACGAACACCCCTTTTCCTGTCACTTTCACATCAAGCCAAAGAAGTATTACTTCTTATCTGCCCATTTAAGCTCCAGGTATCCAACCGGATGGCGGACGATTCCTGAAACAGCATCATTATAGAGATATACCTGGTTGTAGAAATGGATAGGGATAATCGGCATTTCTTCGAATAAGATTTTTTCCGCTTCATACATCAGCTCAAAGCGCTTTGCTTCGTCTGCTTCATTCTTCGCATCCTTGATCAGCTGATCGTACTTTTCATTGCTCCAGCCAGTGCGGTTCATGGAATGTCCTGTCTGGAAGTTTTCAAGGAAGTTGATTGGGTCAGCATAGTCAGCAAGGAATGAGCTTCGTGATAATTGGAATTTAAGCGCTTTTTGTTCTTCAGCGAATACATTCCATTCCATGTTGGCAAGCTTCACTTCAACGCCAAGATTTTCCTTGAACATTTGCTGAAGAGCTTCTGCGATCTTTTTGTGAGAATCACTTGTGCTGTACGTTAATGTAACTTCAGGAAGTGTTTCATAGCCTTCCTCTTCCATACCTTTTTTAAGAAGGGACTTCGCTTCTTCTACATTCGTTTGGACAAGATCTCCTGCTGTTTCACGGAAATCCTTGCCATCAGCATCCTTAAATCCATAGGATACAAATCCGTATGCAGGCTTTTCTCCATTCTTGGTTACAAAGTCAACGATTTGCTTTTGGTCTACTGCCATTGCGAAAGCTTTACGGATGTTTTCATTCTGGAATGGCTCCATATTTACGTTAAATCGGTAGAAGTAATCACCGGCCTGGTCTTCAACCTTTGCTTCACCCAATAGCTTTTCACTCAGCTCAGATGGAACAGCCGATACATCAAGCTCTCCGGTTTGATACATCTGGTATTCTGTATTGGTATCGTCAATGATCGCCCAATTAATTTTATCCAGTTTTACATTTTCAGCATCCCAGTACTGATCGTTTTTCTCCATTACAAAGTGGCTGTCATGCTCCCACTCTGTCAGGTTGAAAGGACCGTTGCCCACAAAAGATTCTGCTTCAGCAAACCACTGAGGGTTCTCTGTTGCTACTTTTTCATTGATTGGGAAAAATGCAGGGTTTGTGATTACACTTAAGAAATAAGCCTGCGGACTAACTAAAGTCACTTCAAATGTTTTGTCATCAACGGCTTTTACTTTTACATCATCAGCAGAGCCTTCGCCGTTGTTATAAGCTTCTCCGCCTTCAATGAAGTAGCCTAGGAAAGCTGCTGAGGAACCTGTGTCAGGATTTAAAAGACGCTTCCAGGCAAATTCGAAATCACCTGCTGTTACAGGATCGCCATTTGACCATTTTGCACCCTCACGGATATGAAAGGTGTAAGTCTTTCCATCTTCTGAGATATCCCATTTTTCAGCAATGGCTGCTTCTGGCTCATGATTTTGTCCCAGACGTGTCAAACCTTCCATTAAGTTGTTCAGCGCACTCCAGGAAACAGAGTCAAAGCCGATTGGAGGGTCAAACGAAGTCGGCTCCTGGCCATTGTTCAAATAAAGCACTTTTTCAGCACTTTCTTCTTTCTTGCCATCATCCTTGCTGTCTGTTTCTTTGCCGGCATTTTCATTTGCCGTACAGGCTGCCATAACAAATAGCAGCACACCTGCAAGCAGCAGCGATAAAAACTTTTTCATTCCTTTTCCCCCTCTTAAAATATATTTCTTTATCTATCAGATGCCTGTCTGACAGCTGATAGAATCATAACTTTCACCGTACCGGGTCCGGCACTGCGAAAGGAAGTACCTACTTTACACCTGCAAGCATTTTCTGTGCCCGCTCATCCTGGAGCCAGCAGTCCACATGATGATCCTGGCTTAAATGAGTTTTATAGGGATAAACCCGGTCACATACTTCCATTGCGTATCCGCAGCGGGCAGCAAATGGGCATCCTGCCGGCGGAGCGAATAAATCCGGCGGCGATCCGCCTATGGGAATAAGATCGGCTCCATCCAGGTCAAGACGCGGAACAGAATTCAGCAGGCCCTTCGTATAGGGATGCTGCGGATTATAGAAGATTTCCCTTCGTTCTCCGGCCTCCACTATTTTCCCTGCGTACATCACGGCAATGCGGTCTGCTACTTGAGCGACAACCCCCAGGTCATGGGTGATGATAATGATGGATACTCCAGTTTTTTTCTGGATATCTTTAAATAAGTCCAATATTTGCGCTTGAATCGTTACATCAAGTGCAGTAGTTGGTTCATCGGCAATCAGCACTTCCGGCTCACAGACAAGGGCCATGGCAATCACGATCCGCTGCCTCATCCCGCCGCTGAATTGATGCGGATAATGCTTCAATCTTTCGGATGGATTTGGTATTCCAACTAAATTCAGCATTTCCAGCGCCTTTTTACGGGCATCCGGCCGTGAAATGGTTTCATGCTGCATAATTCCTTCTATAATTTGCTCCCCGATGGTAATCGTAGGATTCAAAGCCGTCATAGGATCCTGAAAGATCATCGAAATGTCTGCGCCGCGGATATCCCGCATTTCAGACTCTTTTAATTTTGTCAGGTCCTTCCCTTTAAAGAGAACAGCGCCACCCGCTATTCTCCCGGGTGGGGATGGGATCAGCCGCATGATGCTCTGGGACGTCACGCTTTTCCCGCAGCCGGATTCACCGACAATCGCCAGGGTTTCCCCCTTGAAGAGATCAAATGATACACCCCTTACAGCCTGGACTTCCCCCCCATAAGTGGTAAATGTGACATGCAGGTCTTTTACTTCAAGTACTTTCTCCATGCTGCTACCTCCTTAACTTCGGATCGAGGGCATCCTGCAATCCGTCTCCAAGCACATTAAATGAAAACATGGTCAGGGAGATGAAAAAGGCAGGGAAGAACAGGCGCCACCAGTGACCTGATAGAATAGTAGACAGCCCATCATTGGCCATGGATCCCCAGCTGGCAAAAGGCGGCTGAATGCCTAATCCCAGAAAGCTCAGGAATGCTTCTGCAAAGATGGCCGATGGCACTGTTAATGTCATCTGTACAATGATAGGGCCCATCGTGTTCGGCAGCAGGTTTTTCTTTATAATCCTCGATGTTTTTGTTCCGAAAGTCTTTGATGCCAGTACAAATTCATAGTTCTTGATCTGCAGAACCTGTCCGCGGACAATCCGGGCCATCCCGACCCAGCCTGTTACGGAAAGTGCGAATATAATGGTGAACAAACCAGGCCCCATTACAACACTGATTAAAATAACAACGAGCAAATATGGGAGTCCATACAGAATTTCGACTACCCTCATCATGGCATTATCTGTTCTGCCGCCTTTATAGCCGGCAATCCCGCCGTAAATGACTCCAATTGCAAAATCAATCATGGCTGCCACGATTCCAACGAATAAGGAAATCCTTGCTCCGTACCATGTTCTTGCGAAAACATCCCGGCCCAATTCATCAGTTCCGAACCAATATTTTGAAGATGGCGGAAGATTCTGATTGGCCAATGACTGCTGTGATACATTATGCGGGGAAATCATCGGGCCGAATATGGCCATAAAGGCTAAAGCAATAAGAAAGAATAGCCCTGCCATCGCCAGTTTATTTTTCAAAAGCCGGCGCCATGCATCCTGCCAATAAGAAAGGCTTGGCCTTACAACTGCTTCCGCTGCATCCTCGTCTTTGGCCTTTGGCACAAACCAGTCATCCGGAATATCGGGTGCAAGGTTGCGGTTATCATGCTGTTTGCGCAGTTCCATTAGCTCGCCTCCTTTTTGTGAAGCTTAATTCTTGGATCTAGAACTCCGTATGCAATGTCCACCAGGAACAGCATTATAATCAAAATCGAGCTGTAGAAAACGGTGGTTCCCATTATGACGGGATAATCACGCGTATTGATGCTTTCTACGAAATACTTTCCCATTCCGGGAATGGCAAATATTTTTTCAATAACAAAGGTGCCTGTCAAAATGCTTGCAGCAAGCGACCCCAATACGGTTACAACAGGCAGAAGGGCATTTCTCAGTGCATGTTTAAAAACAATTTTCACCGGGGCCAGGCCTTTTGCTTTAGCCGTTTTGATATAATCCTGCGTCAGCACCTCCAGCATGCTTGAACGTGTCAGACGGGCGATGATCGCCATGGGACCTGTCGCAAGCGCCAGAGTCGGCAGAATCATATGTTTCGGGCTTGACCAGGTAGCCACCGGGAGGATTGCAAGGTTGACAGCAAGCTGCTGAATTAAGAGTGTGGCAAGCACAAAGTTTGGCACTGATATTCCCAGAACTGCTATGGTCATAGCTAAATAGTCTATAAAGCCATTGTGCCGGAGGGCTGCTATAATTCCGAGGGCGATTCCTGAGAAAACAGCCACAATCAATGTGACAATTCCCAGTTCAAACGACACCGGGAACCCCCTTCCAAGCATTTCATTCACCGTCTGGGAGGACTTTTTAATAGATGGTCCAAAGTCGAATGTTGCAACAGATTTCAAGTACATCCCATATTGGACATACAGCGGTTCGTCCAAATGATAGAATTTCTCCATATTCCGCTGGACCGCTTCGCTGGTGTTTCTTTCTTCATTAAAAGGCGACCCGGGTATGGAGTGCATTAAGAAAAACGTCAGAGTGATAATGAACCAAAGTGTGACGACCATTGCGATGAGGCGTTTTATTATGTATCCAGTCATTCATTAACACTTCCTAACAGAATGTAGTTCTCATGGCCAGCTCAGTCATCACGAGCATAGCCTGGTATGCTTCAAGAATATCCTTAGCCTGATAGCGGACAATGGTTGTATTTTCTTCTATCTCTGCCCCAGGCATCAAAGCAGCCCACTCAGCCTGGCCATAGTTGGCAAATTCAATTTTCAATACAGGGTTTTCCGGCGGCACAAGCGGCTTGACAAGCTCCTTTTTGCTAAGCGCCTCTGCCGCTTTTTCTCTTAAAAGCTGGCCGGCTTTCGCGGGAGTAAGCGATTTCACGGCAGACCGTGATATCGTCTCTTTTACAACAGCTGTTGTCACATTCGGGATTAATTTCTCTGCTTCCAATGCCGCCTGGTCATCACCGGCCACCATTAGAATCGGCACGCCATGATAGCCAGCCACATAAGCATTGAAGCCCATTTCTCCAATGGCATGATCATTGATGTACATATGTCTTACACCGAAAATCATAGAGTGGGACATAACCCCTTTCATGGAAGCTCGCGCATGATATCCAACAAACATGGCTCCGCTAAAGCTTGAATCCAGGCCCTGAACCATTGAATATGGCTTAACATCACCCGTAATCAGCTGTGTCTCAGGGTGCATTCTTTCAATGAGCAGGTTGTTCATTTTGGAGTGGCTGTCATTGACAATCACCTCACTGCAGCCTTCTTCAAAGGCAGCTGTCACCACATGGTTTGCCTCATCAGTCATAATCACCCTGCTGCGTTCATAATTGTGCTTAGATGAGCTGACATGAGTATGATCAGCCAGACCCGTAATTCCCTCCATATCAACTGATAAATAAAGCTTCATTTAAAATCCCCCAAAATATTATATTATTATAGTTTTCTATATTGTATATTATTTTGATATTTTCTGTAAATTGGATCAGCAATTTACTTTCCTTTTAAATTGTTATTCGCCTATCAATGTTGCCCGTTGATTTCCGCTCCAGGATGCTCAGCGAACCGCGGGGCAGGACTTTGAATAAGCTTCCTTGAGTAAAACCGCACGAAGAAAATGCGAATGCATTTTCGAGGATCTCGCACCTTCCGCTACAATCAACTCAGTAATTAAATGCTAAATGCAAAAAATCCAGCTATCGGAGATGTTCTCTGATAGCTGGATTTCATCTGCGGAAAACAGAAAAAGCAGCTTTACTTATTCATAATTTGTGTATATTTTATATGGGCATTTTTAAAGGCAACAATCAGGGCCTTTTGCGAGGAGCCGAAGTAGCGGCTTTCGATTTCTTCTGATACTTTGTCTGCTTCCAGTATGGATTTGCCGACAAATATCGATTTAATAAATAATGAGGTTAAATTAATGGTAGATGAACATTCGGCATCTACAATCTTATCTGTTTCCCTGTCGATCACAAGACCGATAAAGAAGCCATTATATTTTTGCATAATCGGATTGTTCAATGATGTTTTGCTGTCCCCGATGATATAGACGGTATTTTGTCTGTACATGAACTTGCCTCCTGCAGACCGGATATTATATGAGGCGTTTATGAGGTTATCATAAACATTCATTATAATGCATGGCCCGTACCAAAATTGTAATACAACAGAAGGTGTATTACAATCATTTTTCAATACTTTTCTAAATATTTTATCAATTAAATCTGTCCATTACATGCGGATTCAATTACTTTTGGCCTGCAATTCTCATTGCATATTCCAGCAGGTCCTCACCGCTCATAAGCTTGTCTCCCCCACCCTGTGCAAATTGAGGATTCCCGCCGCCTTTGCCGTTAATCTTCTGCAGAAGTTCTGCTGAAAGGCTCTTCATATCAGATTCAGAATCTGCTCCCCTGGCACAGACAAATTGGAGTTTATCGGCGGTTTCATTGATCAGGATCACATCGGCCTTTTCAGATTGGGAGGCGATCAAGCGTGCCAGCTTCTGCAGTTCCTGTATGGATCGCCCCTCAAAGACCTTGCTGATGCAATTTCCCTTTCCGGCTGTGTACATTTCTTTCGCTTCATAAGCTAACAGTGCTTCCTTTGCTGCTTCCAGCTGCTTCTCCAGGTCCTTTCCATTTTCAATCAGGCGGCTGGCCGCTGCAGGCAGGTCCTGCTCTGATGCATTTAGAAGCTGACTCAGATTCCCGGTAATTTCATGTTTCGTCTGAAGCTGCGTGAGAATCCGGCTGCCGCAGATAAATTGAACGCGGATTTTCTTTTTTTGGCGCTCCCAGTCCAATATTTTTACACCGGCTACCTGGCCGGTTGATGTTGGGTGTGTTCCGCCGCATCCGTTATAATCAAACTCCGGAATGATCACAAGCCGGATATCTTCGCTGACAGACAGCTGCTTACGGAGCGGGAATTGGGAAGCTTCCTCTGCACTCACCCACTTGGATTCAATAGGACGATTCTCAAGTATAATGGCATTAGCCAATCTCTCCGCTTCCTCTGCGTGCACGACAGGCAGTTCACTGATTTCCAAATCAATGGTTAAGGTTTCTTTGCCTAAATGAAAGCTGACTGTTTTATAGCCGTAAAGCTCTTCAAATGCAGCCGATAATATATGCTGTCCGGCATGCTGCTGCATATGGTCAAACCGTCTGTTCCAATCTATTTCTCCTGATACTAGGGAAGAAGGATCCAATTCTCTTTCTAAATAATGACGGATTTCCCCTTCCTCTTCTTCGACATCCACCACTTTTATGCCATTGAGTGTCCTCTCATCATGAGGCTGTCCTCCGCCAGTCGGATAAAAGGCCGTTTCTTTCAGGACGGCATATACTCTTTCCTTGTCGTCTGCCGCCTGATATACAAGTTCTGTTTCAAATGTATTGATATATGGGTCTTCATAATAAAGTTTTTTCATAGAGATCAACCTTCCTTGTGCCTGTTCTATTTTTAAAACTACCGATTATGCAGTTACAGGTCAAGCCATCTATCAGTCAAGGGAAAATTATTAGTAATTTTATCCACGCGGTTTATGAGCGTAATGAAAAAGGTATGTACACCAATAGATAAGCAAAAATTATTAAGGAGGATGATGAACATGGCAACAAACAAGCATGTTGTAGGTGCATACGATACAGAGCAGGAAGCTATTCAAGCGGTTGAAAAGTTAAGAGTGGAAGGGTACCGTCCCGAAGATATCTCCGTAATTAGTAAAAATAAAGACGATGTGGATGCTGTTACAGAAGAAACAGGCACAAAAACGGAAGAGGGATTAGCTGCCGGCGCGGCTACTGGCGGTGTTCTGGGAGGATTAACAGGTCTTCTGGCCGGTGTAGGCGCATTGGCGATTCCTGGAATCGGGCCAATTGTGGCAGCCGGACCAATTGCTGCTACATTAACAGGAGCCGCAGTTGGTGCAGGTGCAGGCGGCATTGCCGGAGCACTTATCGGCATGGGCATTCCGGAAGAAGAGGCACATCGCTATGAAGCAGATGTCAAATCAGGAAAAATCCTTGTGTTAGTCGATCCTGATACAAAGTCTGCAGACTTTACTGATGGCTATACAAATTCGGACCGTTCCGTTTTAGATGGAGACCGGACAACGTACACAAGCACTGATCCTTTGAACCCCGGCGAGCTTGATCGCGGAACAAACGCTTTTAAGGATAACACCAGAAACAGCAGCGGTGTTTGGACAGATGAGAATCTGGATCTAAACCGTCCGCTGAGCGGAAACCCTGAAGATCTGAGCACAAATGACCGCACGGTTTCGGCCTATAACGATGATGTCGATACCCGTAATCGAGATGCATATGATTTTAACAATGTCAGGGAAAACCGCAATAACCCTTATAAAGGATAATGGAAAAAGAGCTATTCCCATGCGGGAGTAGCTCTTTTTAGTTAAATTAGCTTGGCCGCAATTTTCCCCTTAACAGCCCGCTCAGATAAGCGCTTCAGAGCAGAAGAAACTTCCTCGAGAGCAATTACTTCTTCAAGAAGCGGACTTATCTTCTTTTCTTGGATTAATTTCAGCATCTCATCCCCCATCACCGAGAGATCTGTCTGTTCAGCCAGGTTATTGGATTGATGAGCACTCCCAAGAGCAACCATATGAAAAGATAGTGGATGGGCAAAGGAAACGGCCTGTGAAAAATCAGGCTGTCCTGCTATAAAAGCCAGCTGGCCATTAAATGCTAAAGCTTTCAGTGACTTAGTGGCATTGTCTCTGCCTACCGTATCCAGGACGGAATGAACACCTTTTCCTTCCGTGATTTCCAGGGTTTTTTCAACAAAGTCATCCCTTTTATAATCTATAGGATAATCAGCTCCAAGGCTTTTCACATATTCATGATTATGGGAAGATGCCGTAGTAAGAACGGTTAAACCTGCAAGTTTGGCCAGCTGAACAGCAAATCCGCCTACACCGCCTGCACCTGCATGAATTAATATGGTTTGTCCTTTTTGAATGCGGAGCTTGCGAAAAAGCGATTGATAAGCTGTATACCCGGCACACGGCAAAGCTGCTGCCTCTTCAAAAGATATAGAGTCAGGAATGCGCGAGACGGTATGTGCGGTCGTTACTGCATATTCTGCAAAGTTTCCCTTTTTGGTTAAATCGCTATGGTAAACAACTCTGTCTCCAGGCTGCCATCCTTGTACGCCTTCGCCGACTTCTTCAATAATACCTGCCGCGTCCACTCCAAGAATATGAGGATATTGCCAATTTGGATTGCCGCCAGTCGCTGTTTTATAATCCACAGGGTTCAAACCAGCCGCATGTACTTTAACCAGAATTTCTCCTTTTTGAGGCTGTGGTTTTTCGGCTTCCCCGATTTTCATCTCTTCCCATAAGCCTTTTCCTTCTAATAATAAAGCTTTCACGTTACTCCTCCTTTAATAAGCACCCTGTGAATAGGTGAGCTCATAACTGTGTGAATAGATTTCCAGCAGGTTTCCAAACGGATCTTCACAGTACACCATTCGATACGGCTTTTCTCCAGGATAGTATTCCCGAATTGGCATTCTCTGTTTTCCGCCATGCTTCACAATTTTCTCAACAAGCCCTTCGACATCCGGGTCTTGCACACAAAAATGAAAAATGCCTGTCTTCCAGAACTCGAAGTTATTTTCAGGGTCCTCATTATTCGGAAATTCAAATAGTTCAATTCCCACTTTATCAGAGGTAGACAGGTGGGCAATTTTAAAGCTTCCCCAGCCTGGACCAAACACATCTGTGCACATCTGGCCGATGGGGCTGTTATCTTCAATTACCTCAGAAGGCTCCATGATGACATACCATCCGAGCACCTCCTGATAAAAATGAACAGCTTTAGTGATATCCGGCACGGAAAGTCCTATATGCGAAAACGAACGAGGATATGGATTCTTCATTTTTTCATCTCCTTATAAAGAATAGTAATTAGTATAGTATCCCTGCTTATGGTTTGTTAAGCAGGCACTTTTAAGTAACCGTTGATTACTCCCTATCCGCCTTTCATAAATTCCATATTTTTCAGGTTTGTCCCTCTTATTTTTCAAAGTTATACTTAAATGTAATGGAATGGAAAATATGAATTCTAGCGGGGGGATATGATAATGAGAAGAGTGTTGCCGGCACAAATTATTTCTCATAGTCAATTTGGTTATAGGAAGCTGCCATCAAGTGTTCGATGCGAGTGCCCAAAATGCAGCAAACCAAGCCTTTTTACGATTAAAGCAAATTATAATCATACAAGCAAATCCAGCATACTTTCCCATGGAAATTGTTCGGCCTGTAAAAAGGAATCCGTTTTTATCATGATACTCAATCAGGATGACCAATCAAGCGACGAGACGATTCTTTATATCTATGATCCTAATTCAGCGAAGGAGCTCCTGACTCAGCTGGAGAAAATAAAGGAAGTGCCGAATGACCTGACACGCGCCTACCGATCAGCTTTAAATGTCAGCTATTCCAAAGATACAATTGCAACAGCTGTTATGTCCAAGCGGGTCCTCGAGAGTATCCTGAAAAATTTTCTTGGTGAAGAGGTCAAAGGGCAAAACCTTTCCAAGCAATTTGAACTGCTGCCAAAACATGTTGATTTAGCAAGGCCCCTGCAGTCTTTAAGCCAGCTGGCACAGCCAGGCAGCGCCTTTTACGAGATGCTTGATCTTGAAAAGGATATTGATCTGGATATGGCCTCCCTATTGATGGAGCTTTTAGAGAGTTTAATAGAGTACTTATTTGTCCTGCCAAATAAAATTGAAATGCTGCAGCAAAAACTAAATCAAAAACTTCACTGATCCCATATTTAACCCCCTTATCTTCGCTGATTAAGGGGGGTCATCTTAATTATTCCACTGTTTTCTTACCTGTTCTTCAGCCTTCTTTAGAATTTCCTCTTCACGTGCTTCTTTATTTGTGATGATATTAGTCTGATACTTCATTCCTTCATAATCGATTGTGACGGTTATCTCTTTCATATTCCATAATCCTTTCTGGCTTTTTTACTATATTAATACCATCAAAAATGCATTTTAAAACTTCTTTGTCTCTGACACCCTAAAATATAGCACTTAAAATACTTTTAAATTTCTGAATATATTTTTTGTGTTACATTGTCATTACTTCAATCCCCTTTCGTGTTGTCTTATAATGTATTTCCGGCTTTTTAACCATTTTTAATAGGCGAATAGGTTCATGTGTCTTCACGTCATCAGCTTTATATTACAAACACTGATGACAAATACCCCCACAACTTTACAAGTCATTAAAATGAAGGACATTTGAATCATTTTGTCTGTTGCATAAAACGCTTTCTCATTCAGCAGTAATCGTTTCCATCCTTTTGTCATAGCAAGGGGCGGGTATTATCCCCCACCTTGATATTCCTGTATATACAAGTATTGACCTTTCTTTCATCAGAGAGCTAAAGTAAATATCGCTATAAAAATAAATGATTGAGGTGTCAATATGAGCAAAGCGTTACAATCGCTAAGAGTGCTATTTATTGCAGCCCTTGCAATGGTTATCGCACTTTCAGCAAGCCTGCCTTCTGCCTTGGCAGCTGTCACACAGCCGGAAGCAGATACTCCGCTTAATAAGGAGAATTTACAGAAACTATCTGTAAAAAATATCAAAAAATTGGATAATGGATTTCAATTTGATTTAGGTGAATTTAACGCCTATATCAGAATTTATTCTAAAGATCTTGTAAAAGTATCTATTCTAAAGGATGGACAGCAAGAAGAAGATTCTCCTGCCATTCAGAAAAAAGACTGGAAAACTCCCCGCTTCACTGCCCAGGATGGAAAAGAATTCACGATCTCAACTGAAGAATTAACCATCAAAATTAAAAAATCTCCTTTCGGAATTAAGTTTCTGGATAAGAAGGGAAATGTCATTAACGAAGATTACTTAGAAAATGGAGCTTCTGCCGGTTATGAAGATGGCAAGCCCTACGTCTTTAAGAAAACTCAAAAAGGCGAAAACTTCTACGGATTTGGCGAGCAAGCTGGATTAAATCTGAACCAGCGCGGAGAAAGCATCGGAATGTGGAATACAGATGCTTACGCCTATACGAAAGATACGAAATATCTTTACACGGCCATTCCTTTCTTTATGGGATTAAAAGATAAAAAAGCATACGGTATTCTTTTTGATAATACATACCGTTCTTACTATGAAATGGCCAGTGAATCGGATGATTACTACTATTTTTATGCAAACGGCGGGCCTCTAACTTATTACTTTATGTATGGGCCTGAAATTTCAAACGTATTGGATGTTTATACAGAATTAACGGGTAAAATGGACCTTCCCGCAAAGTGGACTTTAGGTCTTCATCAAAGTAAATGGGGCTATACAGCAGATGAGATTGTTGATGTAGCATCCACATACCGCGAAAAAAACATCCCGCTCGATACGATGCATTTTGATATTGATTATATGCAGGAGTATCGTGTCTTTACTTGGGATCAGAAGTACAAGGATGCCCTTCAGAAGCTGAAAGCAATGAAAGGATTCCATGCAATTGCAATTAACGACCCTGCAGTCAAACAGGATGAAAACTACCGAATCTATCAAGAAGGTACACAGAATGATTACTGGGGCAAGAATGCCGATGGCACAAACTTTATCGGGCCGGTATGGCCTGGTGATTCCGCATTCCCTGATTTCTCAAAAGAGGAAGTGCGTAATTGGTGGGCAAAAAACCATAACGTTCTTTTTGATGCAGGAATTGACGGCATCTGGAATGATATGAACGAGCCGGCTGTATTTGTAGATGGCGGCGAATATAACCACACAATGCCGCTGGATACTTATTTCGGCTTTGAAAATGATAAACTTCTTCACACAGAGTATCACAACCTATATGGCCATGACGAAGCAGAAGCTACGTATAATGCCTGGGATATGTATAAGCCGAATGAACGTCCATTCGTCCTGACTCGCGATATGTATGCGGGCTCACAGCGTTATGCAGCTCTATGGACTGGTGATAATGTAAGTAACTGGGAACATCTGCAAATGTCTCTTCCAATGAATATGAATATTGGTTTATCCGGTGTTTCTTTTGTCGGAAATGATATCGGCGGATTTGCTTCACGCCCTGACAGTGAGCTATATACCCGCTGGATCCAAGTTGGAGCCTTTCTTCCATTCTCCCGCATCCATTATGATTCAGATGCGAAAGCAGAAGTTAAGCAAGGACAGGAACCATGGGCATTCGGAACTGAAGTGGAGGGCATTGCCAAGAAATATATCGAAATGCGCTATCAGTTAATGCCTTACCTGTATAATGCATTCAAAGATTCTTCCGAAACAGGAAAACCTGTACAGCAGCCATTGGTTTATCAATACCAGCAAGATGAAAACACATACGATATCAGCGACCAATTTATGTTTGGTGATTCCCTGATGCTTGCTCCTGTTGTCACAAAAGGACAAACAAGCCGTCAAGTATACCTTCCGGCAGGTGAAACATGGGTAGACTTCTGGACAAAGGAAGAATTCAAGGGCGGCCAGACCATTACCGTAAATGCACCGCTTGAGCAATTACCGATATTTGTTAAAAAGGATTCTATGATCCCAACACGGGAAGTTCAGCAATATACTGGTGAAAAAGAATTAACAAACCTTGTACTGGACACTTATCTGGATCAAGAAGCAACATACAGCTTTTATGAAGATGATGGCAAATCATTGGACCACCGTGATGGTGAATTTAATGTAACAGACTTTAACATCGTGAAAAAACGAAACAAAATTGAATTCTCTCAAACGATGAGCTCCAATCAATTTGATTCAGCTATTGCACAGTATACTCTTAAGCTTAATAATGAAAAGGCGCCAAAGAAAGTTCATGCTGCCGGCAATAAATACAAGTCAGCAAAATCTCTTGATGAGATGACAAAAACGAAGCGTTCTTTCTTCTATGAAGAAAAAACCAAAACACTCTATGTCAATATTCCTGCAGAGGAAAACAAGAAGGTTCAAGTTAAATTTTAATATCTTTACATGGGGCTAATCAGATTCTGATTAGTCCCTTCCTTATTAATGGAGGTGAACTTGATGTCAAAGATTAAATGGGCTGTGCTGCTGATATTGATTATGCTGACAGCAGCCTCCGTCTTTATATACCTGGAGAGTGCTGACACCGATAAGACCCGTACCAGCATAAACACCGCACCCGGGAATCTTTTCAGCAGCCTCCATACCGACCAGACACGGTACAATCCAGGAGATGAGGTACGCTTCACTCTAAAAATTCAACAATCAAATGGAAAACTAAAGGTCTCTTATTTCCACTTAGATGAAAAGATCGGAGAAGAGGAGATTTCTGCAGCGAAAACAGGCGAGCTATCATGGAGCTGGCAGCCGCCTGATGAGGACTATAAAGGCTATCTGGCAGAAGTTGAAATGGTAAAAGAAGACTATAAACAATCTGAAACGATAGCTGTAGATGTTTCCAGTGACTGGAGCAAGTTTCCCCGCTATGGATTTCTTTCCGATTTTGGCGAGATCCCGATCGAAGAAATGGAAGACGTCATTTCGCGGTTAAATCGATATCATATAAACGGATTGCAGTTTTACGATTGGCACTATGAGCATCAGGAGCCGCTAAAAATGGAAAATGGCTCTCCTGCCGGTCATTGGCAGGACGTCGCTAACCGTGAAGTCTCGTTTAATACCATTAAGCAATATATTGATCTGGCACACCAAAAAAATATGAAAGCGATGAGCTATAATTTGCTTTACGGTTCTTTTGAAAATAGAGGACTTCCGCAGGAATGGCTATTGTTCAAAGATCCCAATCAAACACTAATCGATGCCCATCCCCTTCCAGATGATTGGAAAAGCAATATCATGATAATGAATCCCACAAATCCATGGTGGCAGGATTATATCATCGAGAAGCATCACAATGTATACGAGCATCTTCCTTTTGATGGCTGGCACATTGACCAGCTGGGAAACCGCGGGGAGGTGTACAATGAATGGGGAGATCCTATTTCCATTTCAGACAGCTTTCAGCCTTTTTTGGAAAAAATAAAACAGCAGCTTCCGGAAAAGACGGCTGTCGTGAATGCTGTCAATCAGTATGGCCAGTCATCAATTGCAAGTGCTTCCCCAGCCTTTCTTTATACAGAAGTCTGGGATGAATATAAATACTATGCCGATTTAAAGAAAATACTGGATGAAAATGCTTCGCTCTCAAGCCGCTTTCAAAGCTCAGTGCTGGCCGCTTATATGAATTATGACCATTCCAATCAAACAGGAGAATTTAACGAAGCGGGAATATTGCTCACAAACTCAGTTATTTTTGCTAATGGAGGAGCTCATCTTGAGCTCGGCGAGCATATGCTCTCCAAAGAATATTTCCCTCATAATCAATTGAGTCTATCGGGTAATTTAAAGAGAAAATTAATCCGATATTATGACTTTCTTACAGCCTATGAGAATCTGTTAAGAGATCATGTCAGTTCTTCAAGCATTGACATAACCTCACTTGATGAAATGCCTTTATCGAAAGACGAACCAAAACAAGGGCAGGTTTGGGTGCTGGCAAAACAGGCCGAGAACAGAAAAGTTGTTCATTTTATTAATTTTCTTGAGGCAACATCAATGGAATGGCGGGATACAAATGCCAGTCAGCCCCTTCCCTCCAAAAGGTCCAGCCTCCGCTTTCAAATAAAAAATGAAAGGAATATTGTGAAACTCTGGTTTACCACACCGGACTATCCATCAATAAAACCAATCAGCATTCCATTTAAGAGGGCAGGAGATACCATTACATTTACCCTTCCTTCCCTAACCTACTGGGATATGCTAGTCATAGAATATAAATAGAAAATAAGCTGGCTGTGCTAAAATGCCAGCTTATTTCTCTTTTGCATACTGTTTTACTAATACTGCAAGCCTCTCTTTCATTTCCTCTTCCGTTACAACCAGACTGTGGCTGAACATTTTTGTTTTAAGGATAAGTTCGTAGCCTTCATTTACTTCCGGAGAAAATCCATAGTATTTATGATTTAAATCTATTTTTTTGAACTGGAAGGACTTCAGGTTTTTCCATGGAACAAACCTGCTTCCGCTTATAAAGCCGTCATCATAGACAGCAAAGACATTCAGGAGATCTTTGGCATTGATTAAAGGGATGAACAGAAGATAGAGATAGGTCCAGCTGAAATTCATAGTATATTTACCGACTATAAACATAGCGATTAGAAATGCCAGCATGACAGCATACATAGTGAGCCCCAGCTTGTTTTTGGAGATAACAGGGCTATCCGAAGTTTTTTGGGGGAATTTCCTTACTGCACTCAGGTCTTTCTTATCTGAAGGAATAAGGGCAGTTTTCTTCATTTTGGTTATAAGGATAATGTAGTGATAGCTGAAATAGATAACAATGAACAGAAATATGACCTCGAATAGCAGTTTCATCGCACCCGCCTCCTTAATCATCTTTACGATTCTAAATAGGAAAAGTTTCATCACTGAAAAAATATGATTGTGCAAACAAACTAATTTGAATATAATCTAATTAGATATATATCTAATCGTTAACTTCCGCCGACAAATTAGATAACTATCGAATCACTTTCCACTGAGGTGCATTAACATGACAAATTGGACTGTATGGAAACAGGAGAAAAATTATCAAAAGCTCTTTTGGGCTGGTGTCATTAATGGAATTGGAAATCGATTTACACAGGTTGCACTGCTTGCGCTACTCTACCATGTAACCGGCTCTGGAGTCGCAATCGGCCTTTTATTCGCCATTCGCATGGCACCCTTTTTCTTCATTGCTCCAATAGGGGGCATGCTCGCAGACCGCTTTTCCAAGAAAGCCATTCTGGTGACAGTGGACCTGCTGAGAGTGCCGGCCGTCCTCTGCCTTCTTTTCGTAAGGGAACCAGGGGATCTATGGATTGTTTATACAAGTGCACTCCTGATCTCAATGGGCGAAGCCATCTATTCACCGGCCAGGATGTCTGCGATACCTGCCCTTGTAAAATCAGATAGGCTCATATATGTAAATGCGATTGAACAAATTATGATCGGTTCCGTCCTCATTATTGGATCAAGCACCGGCGGAATCCTCGCCTACTTTCTTGGAAACCATGCTGCTTTTATGATTAACGGCCTTACCTTTCTGTTATCAGCGTATCTGATCTCCAGAATGGTTTTCCCATCAGTTTCCGAGGAACATAGGAGGAAACCGGGGACATCGGCAGCCATTTCACCAGGGAAACTGATTCTTGGCTCTTCCGCACTGACTGCCTTTTTTATTATGATGCTGACCATGCCGCTCGCCAATGGCATAGACAATATTCTTGTCAGTATATACGGGCTGGAAGTTTTTGATATGGGTGAGTTGGGTGTGGGATTTATGTATGGCGCACTGGGAATTGGCCTTATTCTAAGCTCCTTTTTTTCTCATATGATGAAGCGCGGCCTCCTGGCACTTGCGATCATCTTTATCGCATTAGAAGGCGCCGGCCATGTTTTACTGAGTCTCGCGCCAAGCTTTTACGCAGCTCTTTTCACTGTCGTGCTGATCACCTTTGCGGGTGGAATCGGCAACATCTGCCTGGATACCGTGATGATGAAATTCATACCCCGATCCAGGCAGGGAACTTTTTTCGGTTTAATGGAGATGATCTCAAACCTTTCCCTGGCTGTCTCCATGGGTACAGCAGGATTTTTGCTTGAGATATTTGCTCCAAGGACCCTTAGCCTGATCATTGGCCTGGCATATCTTATTTTTGCTGTTATGTATGCACTTTTATTTGCAAGAGTCGATCTTGTAAAAGAAAAGAGGGAGTTTATCAGGGGGATTTAGTTGAATAAAGAGAAAAGCCCTGCAGGCATTCACCTATCCTGCAGGGCTTTCTATTAGTTTTCTTCGATTTCTCTGCGGTTTTTCTTAAACATTTTCGATAATACTTCATACACAATCGGCACAATGATCAGAGTCAATAGTGTCGAGCTTGCCAGACCGCCGATAACGGTAACCGCAAGGCCTTTGGAGATAAGCCCTCCACCGCCGCCGGAGCCGATGGCCAGTGGAATTAAGGCGCCAATTGTCGCAATGGCTGTCATCAGGATAGGGCGAAGGCGGGTTGCTCCCGCTTCCAGTACGGCTTCCCTCATGACCAGGCCGTCACGTTCCATATGGATGATCCGGTCCACCAGAACGATGGCATTGGTTACGACGATACCAATTAGCATGAGCATTCCCATCATGACCGATACAGAAATGGTTTCACCGGCAATTAATAAGCCAACAAACGAACCAATCACGGCAAATGGAAGGGAGAAGAGAATCGCAAATGGCGCCACTCCTTCACGGAATGTGACAACCAGAATAAAGTACACAATCGCGATCGCAGCAAGCATCGCAGCGCCCAGCTGTGTGAATGTCTCATTCATATCCGCCTGAACGCCGGCTACACCAACTGTTACACCTTTCGGCAGATCCAATTTATCAATCGCGTCATCTGCTGCAGAAGTAGCCTTTGAGATGTCATCGCCTTTCACACTGCCTGATACGGTTGCGTAGTACTCACCTTTACTGCGGGCAAGCGTGTTATGTGTCGTGCCCTCTTCCACTGTGACCAGCTCGGAAAGAGGCATCGTTGTACCCATTGCTGTCGGTACTTGAGTCTTCAGAATATCATCAATGGATTTCGGCTGTTCCGCCTTCTCCTGCTGGACGATGACTTCAAGGGTTTCACCATCTTTTTCAATCGTTGTCAGAACATCCTTGGTGTTTGAAGGATTCAGCATCATGACAATTTGCCCCGCTGTCAGACCGTACTGCAGCAGTTCATCCTGCTCCACATTGAAGGTATACTCAACAAAGGCATCTTCTGCACTTGAAGAAACATCCTCCAATTCTTTATTTTCCTTCAGCACATCTTCGACCATTTTGACAGCATCATTCAGCTTATCTAAATCTTCACTGTAGAATGTGTAGCTGACGTCATTGGTTGAACCGGACATAGAGGTGAAGCTCTGGCTTTTCCACTCACCAGATTGTCCGATATTAAACACATAATCTTCTATTTCTTCACGGACTTCAGGGAAATTATCCATTTCAGGGTCAAAGATCAGGTACATTAAGGCACCGCCTGCACCTCCGCCCATCATGGCAGTCATTTGGTCCGCTTCCTCGGTTACAGATATTTGAACAATGTCAATATCATCACGTTTAAGCATTTTTTCTTCTACTGCTTCAACGTTCTTTAATGTTTCTTCTTTCAATTCTCCAGCTTCAGGTGTGTACGTTAAGTACATCACTTTTTCTTCTTCGCTGCCCATAAAGCTGAATCCGATCAAAGGTGTCAGCGCTAAGCTTCCCGCCAGCAGGACAACGGCAATGATGGAAGTAATAATCTTATGATTAAGAGTCTTCTCAAGTATGCCTTTATACCATTTTGACAGCTTTCCAGCCTCTTTATGGCTTCCTTCCGTTTTTTCACTATATAATTTCTTTTTGAACAAGAAATGAGATAGTGCCGGAACAATGGTAATCGCTACAAGAAGTGAAGCACCAAGCGCGAAAGTCATGGTCAAAGCGAATGGCGTAAACAGCTCGCCGACCATTCCCCCGACAAAAATGAGCGGTGCGAATACAGCAACGGTTACCAATGTCGAGGAGAGGATTGGCTTGAACATTTCAATCGTAGCTTCTCGAATAAGTGCGCGCCCTGTCAGTTTTTCTTCCTTCAGATGAAGGCGGCGGTAAATATTTTCAACGACTACAATTGAGTCATCAATAACACGGCCAATGGCAACCGTAACGGCTCCCAACGTCATTATGTTCAGCGTAATATCCATCCAGTGAAGCAATAGCAGCGCCATAAAAATCGAAACTGGAATCGATACGATCGAGATGATCGTTGATTTAAAATCACGCAGGAACAGCAAAATAATCAAGACTGCAATCAGCCCGCCGAACACGGCCTTTTCAATCATAGTTGAAACGGAATCTTCAATCGGCTTACCTTGGTCAAGTGAAAGATCTATGACAAGGCCATCAATCTTTTCCTTTTCTTCCTTGATTAATTCTTTGACATTGTTGACTACTTCAACAGTGTTAGCCTGCTGTTCTTTGACGATTTGAATGGCAATGGCATCATCACCATTTGTACGTGATACAGATTGCACTCTGCCGACCGTATCAATCTCGGCAATGTCACTAAGCTTCACAAAAGGTGACTGGTTTTGTGCGGTTGGTGTTACCGGGATGAGCATGTTCTTTAATTCATCCTCGGTCATGAACTTGCCGTCCACTGCGACAGCCTGCTCACCTTCTTCAAATTCGTAAAGTCCCAATGATACAGCCATGTTGCTTGCCTGAATCATTTCCTTTACTTTATCTTCGGTGAGCTCAAGCTCAGCCAATTTTTCTTCGTTGTATGTGAGCTGCACTTCTTCCACATGCTGGCCCGTGATGGTCGCTGATGCTACACCATCAATTTTTTCAAGTTTTGGCAGTATGATATCTTCTACTGTTGAAGTTAACTCCACAATATCCTCTGATTTGCTGCTTACACTCAGCGCAGCAACCGGCATCATGTTCATGCTGATGGCCGTAATGGTCGGTTCCTGTGCTCCTTCCGGCAGCTCCACTGCATCCAGAGCCGATTGAAGAGCACGTTTGGCTTCGTCCATATCAATACCATATTCATATTCCACTTGGATATTCGACATGTTAGAATATGAATTTGAGTAAACAGATTTAACATCTTCAAGGCCTTCGACGGCTTTTTCGATTGGGATGGACACATCATCCATCACTTTTTCAGGAGTTGCCCCCGGATATACGTCCATTACCATTAAGTAAGGAATTGAGACATCCGGAATAGTCTCCATATTCATCCGTGTACCTGAATAAATGCCAGATACCGTGATAATAATTGTTAACAGCCAGACTGCAAGTTTATTCTGCAGGACAAAATTCACTAACCCTTTCACTTGTGCACCTACCCTAAATTGACTTATTAGACTCAATTACATATAATAATGACCAGGTGGTCATTTGTCAATCAAAAAGGAGTGACATTCTTACATGAGCAAGAAGCAATTAATTATGGAAAGCGCTTTAGAACTCTTTGCCAAGCAAGGGTTTGAAGCTACCTCTGTTCAGCAGATCACCGTTCACTCCGGTATTTCCAAAGGAGCTTTCTACTTATCATTCAAATCAAAAGATGAATTAATCATGGCTTTGATCGATCAGTTTATGGATCAGTTTGTCTCAGATATTGACCGAATAGTCAAAGATCCGAATAATACAGGCGGAGAGCTTTTAAGGAAGTTTTATTACACCACTTTCCACTCCTTTCAAAAGCATTCTGACTTCGCCAAGATTTTTATTAAGGAACAAGCGCATACGTTTAATGAAGAGCTGCTATCAAAGGGGCGCCACTTTGACCAATTAATTGATGATATCACCCTATCAATGCTGGACCAGCTATATGGTGAGACTGTCCAGCATACAAAATATGATTTAATTTATTGCATCAAAGGCTTCATGCATGTGTACTCTCATTTATTTTTATTTTTCAATATACCTTTGGATTTGGACCTTCTGTGCCGGTCACTCGTTGAAAAAACGGACCTGCTGGCAAAGCACTCAGAAATCCCGTTTATAACAGACGAGCTCTATGACACGTTCAGGAAGGCCGGACATGAAGAGATGACAGACGGTCAAATGATTGAAATCATGGCGCAGAAAATAGAGGAACTAGAAGATTCGATTGAAAAGGAATCCCTCATCCTATTAAAGAAGGATGTACAGGACCGCAGCTTGAGTCCAGCTATTGTACAAGGGCTGATTGCAAATATCCAAAACTGCCCTCAAAGCAGATGGATTGCTTATTTGCTTTTAAATTACTACGATTTATAGACAATAAAAGGCAGAATGCTTCATCGAGCATTCTGCTTTTGTGTTTTGTAAGCCTTTATTTAATTACTTTTGAGATTGTCAGTCCATCACCAATAGGAATAAGCACCGATTCCAATTGAGGATGGTCAGCAACTGTTTTATTAAATTTTTTCATGAATTCAGTATGACGTCCAGGTTCAGCACTCCCGTCTGCTACACTGCCTCTTGCCTCCTCCTCCTCTTCTTAAAATGTAAAGATTAAAGGTCACTTCCGGCTAAAATATGGACCGCACCAGCCTGTTTCATGGGTTACTATATAAGTCCAATTAAACTTTTTATCTACTACGTAAATATCCTCTTCATCTGCAAAGTCCCTGGCTGTTAAAAGTGAAGTATTTTCAAGGATAAGAGCATCATCCGAATGCTGATAAAAAACGTAACAAGACATCTTCACTTCTTTATTAAACGCTATATCAGCCTGTTCCTCCTTTAAGCATTCCCTTCTCTCATAACTAAATAAGTGCCATAAGTAGCCACAAAAGCCATCTTCATCGTCATAAAAATAAATGGACTTCTTTTCTTTATCACTGAGATGGTTAGCAAAACTTTCTTCCCATTGCTTTCTCAGGTATGCTCCCCATTTAGTTATTTCTTTTACTTTTACTTTTTTACTTCTCAGAGAATCTGCAAATTCCATTGTATAATCCAATCTAACACCCACTTGTAATAATGATAATTTCTATAATTATTGATTAAAAAAGCCTAATACACTTAATATTAAACACCAAAATGAATCATGCACTGCTCTTCCTCTATTGCTTGTATGATTTTTGAAGCAAGTTCCTTAAGCTCATCAGATTTCTTAAAATACTCTGCTGACGTGACAATATCATAAAATAATGATAACGACTCAGGTGGAATAAGGGTAATCCCGTAATAGGCTAAACCGAATTCTGAACGACTAAATGAATGATAATAGGTCTTCATGGCAGATAAATAGTTATCAAGACTTTTTATACTATCATCATTAACAGAAACACAATTGTATTTGTGTGGTTCATATTGAATGTAGTCTTTCTGCTTATCTAAATCATCAAGTATCCCAAATTCATGTACACAAGGCATATTATTCTCCCTTCATAATAAAACATATTGTTCAACTAATCTTTCTACTGTCGTTTAATGGGTTGTTCCCTAATTTACTTCTTTATTCTCCTGTTTTTTGTCAGAATCCTGCTTCCCCGCTTTGGACAAAAAAAAACGAGGAAAACTGGAGGCAATCCTCCAATTTCCACTCGTTTTAGGGAACATCTTATTTGATGAAATATCCCCTTACTCCACAGTAACCGACTTAGCCAGGTTACGCGGCTTATCTACGTCACACTCGCGGTGCAGGGCAGCAAAGTAAGAGATTAATTGTAATGGTATTACAGAGATAAGAGGTGTTAATAGCTCGTTCACTTCCGGAATGATAAAGCTGTCTTCTTCTGTTTCCAGCCCTTTCATGGAAATGATGCAAGGGTTTGCTCCGCGGGCAACAACCTCTTTGACGTTGCCGCGAATGCTTAGGTTAACACTTTCTTGAGTTGCCAGGGCAATGATTGGCGTACCGTTCTCGATTAGAGCAATAGTTCCGTGCTTTAATTCTCCGCCTGCAAAGCCTTCAGCTTGAATATATGAGATTTCTTTCAGTTTAAGTGCACCTTCAAGGCCAACATAGAAGTCGATTCCACGGCCAATGAAGAACGCATTGCGAGTAGTGGAAAGGAATTTGCGTGCAATGTCTTCGAACTCTTCCTTCGCATCACAAAGAACTTCCATGGCATTCGCAACGATGCCGAGCTCCTGTACAAGGTTGAAGTCCAGCTCCAATCCGCGGCTCTTCGCAGTTACTTCTGCAAGAATAGATAATACAGCAATCTGGGCTGTATATGCCTTTGTAGAAGCAACGGCAATTTCAGGACCTGCATGAAGCAATAATGTGTAATCCGCTTCACGGGATAGAGTTGAACCTGGAACGTTTGTAATGGTTAACGCCTTATGGCCCATTTCCTTAATATTCACAAGCACGGCACGGCTGTCTGCTGTTTCACCGCTCTGAGAGATAAAGATAAATAACGGCTTCTCTGAAAGCAATGGCATATTGTAGCCAAACTCACTTGAAATGTGAACTTCAACTGGAATTTTTGCGATTTTTTCAATAAACTGCTTTCCAACAAGTCCTGCATGATAAGAAGTACCTGCAGCAATGATATAAATGCGGTCCGCATCGTTCATCGCGTCAACGATTTCCTGATCAATCGTCAGCTCGTCTTGATCATTTTGATACTTCTGGATGATTTTGCGCATCACTAAAGGCTGCTCATCGATCTCTTTCAGCATGTAGTGAGGGTATGTTCCCTTTTCAATGTCGCTTGCATCCAATTCAGCTGTATATGGATCACGGCTGATAGCCTCACCATTCAGTGTCTGAATTTGAACAGCATCTTTTGTGACAATAACGATTTCTTTGTCCATCAGTTCAACATACTGATCTGTAACCTGCAGCATCGCCATTGCATCAGAAGCGACTACATTGAAAGTTTCGCCTAATCCAACCAGAAGCGGGCTCTTGTTTTTCGCTACAAAAATCGTTTCATTGTTTTCTGCATCCAAAAGAGCAATTGCATAAGAGCCTTTTAAAAGTGTCAGCGTTTTACGGAACGCTTCTTCAGTGCTTAATCCCTCGCTCACGAATAAGTCAATCAGCTGAACGATGATTTCTGTATCTGTATCACTTTGAAGAGCTACTCCCTGCAAATATTCGCGCTTTAAGATGTCATAGTTCTCAATTACGCCATTATGAACAAGCGTAAAACGGCCGGAATTGCTTTGATGAGGGTGGGCATTGACTGTGCTTGGCACACCGTGAGTTGCCCAGCGGGTGTGTCCAATTCCTGTGTTTGCCATTACATCTTCATCAACAATACTGCGAAGGTCCGCAATACGGCCTTTTTCCTTGAAAACCTGAACGCCGTTATCGTTCATAACTGCGATTCCTGCTGAATCATAGCCTCTATATTCAAGCTTTTCCAAGCCTTTTAATAAAATTTCCTTTGAATCTAAGTTTCCGATATATCCAACGATTCCACACATACTTCTTTTCCTCCTAATAATGAAGGGGCAAGAAGCCTTTTCGGGGCAGTCCTGCCCCTTATCTCTGTTTTTTTTATATACGCCGCTCTGAGGGGCATGACAGCCTCTTAGAAGAGCGCTTCTTAAATTTAGCATTCCCTTCTCTTTGTCCATTCAGTTGCCTGAATGTTTTAAAGAAGAAATCATCGGTTGTGCTTTCAACCGGGAGGCATCCGCCGAACATTCGATAAACCTCCTCCTCGTCAACTAATCCTTACGTCCAGGATCAGTTCAGGCGCTTTAAATTACTATTCTCTCTCACTATCCACCTTTCTCTTCTTGAATAAGGATGTCCTGTATTCTTAAATACAAAAACAGGATTATCATACATCAAAGTCAGACTTCCGTCAACAAATAGGGATATAGAAAAGATGGAAGCTGCCATATATAAAAATATGCATAAGGGAGCTCAGGAGTTCCCTTATGCATATGAATTGTGCTTTTTACTCTTTTAATCCCATTTCACTCTCAACAACAGCAGCAATGCGCTCTACATATGACGCACATAGTTCACCTGTTGGCGCTTCTGCCATGACGCGGACCAACGGCTCTGTTCCGGAAGGACGGACAAGAATGCGGCCGTTTCCGTTCATTTCTTCTTCAACCTGTGCAATGACTTCTTTCACTTTTTCATTGTCTGTCACATGATGCTTGTCTGTTACACGGATATTCACAAGCTTCTGCGGGAATTTCTTCATTTCGTTTGCAAGCTCAGATAATGGCTTTTTAGTTACCTTCATAATGTTCACAAGCTGAAGCCCAGTCAAAAGTCCATCTCCTGTAGTGATGTAGTCAAGGAAAATAATATGTCCTGACTGTTCTCCGCCAAGGTTATAGCCATTCTTCTTCATTTCTTCCACAACATAGCGGTCACCTACAGCTGTCTGCACACTTTCGACCCCGTTGGCTTCCAGTCCTTTATAGAAACCAAGATTGCTCATGACAGTAGAAACGACTGTGTTCTGCTTAAGTCTTCCCTGTTCTTTCATGTATTTTCCGCAAATATACATGATTTGGTCTCCATCCACAATATCGCCATTTTCATCAATAGCGATCAAACGGTCTCCGTCTCCGTCAAAAGCCAGACCAACATCTGCTTCTCTTTCCTTTACAAAGGCAGATAGTGCCTCAGGATGAGTAGATCCGACTCCTGCATTGATATTTAAGCCATTAGGAGATGCGCCCATCATGGATAGATCTGCATCAAGGTCAGCAAATAAGTGCGTTGCCAGCGGCGATGTAGCTCCATGCGCACAATCAAGCGCAATGTGAATGCCGGAGAAATCTTCATCAACTGTCTGCTTTAAGTATTGAAGATATTTCTGTCCGCCTTCAAAGTAATCATTTACCTGCCCCAGGCTTCCTCCGACTGGTCTTGGAAGCTGATCTTCTGCCATATCCATTAATTCCTCAATCTCCGCTTCCTGATCATCGGAAAGCTTAAACCCATCCGGGCCAAAGAACTTAATTCCGTTATCTTCAACCGGATTATGAGAAGCAGAAATCATGACTCCGGCCTCTGCCCCCAAGGCTTTTGTTAAATAAGCAACACCAGGCGTTGAAATGACTCCAAGGCGCATAACTTCTGCTCCAATTGATAATAGCCCAGCTACAAGTGCGCCTTCCAGCATATGGCCTGAAATACGGGTATCCCGGCCGATTAATACTTTCGGACGATCATGGTCTTTCGTTAATACATAACCCCCAAAGCGGCCCAGCTTAAAGGCCAGCTCCGGTGTCAATTCACTATTTGCAACTCCGCGTACTCCATCTGTACCGAAATATTTACCCATTTTATAATCGCTCCTTCTAACTTTAAAAACTATACTAAGCTTCTTCTTTTTTTGTTATCGTTATGGTCGCTTTACCTGCAGCAGGCTTTATATCCATATCTGTAGGGCCGTCTACGTTGATTGGCACCTCATGATCACCTTCTCCAAGGTCTGCCAGGCTCAAATACAGATTAAAATCGTCCGCTTTGAGATCTTGAACTCTGCTGCTTTTCCCGGTAACCGTAATACTTGTTCTTCCGGAAGCCGGATTTTTAAGGACTGCTTCATATTCTTCTGATAAGCCGGCTAAGTTAATGGCAAGGCTGGAAAAGGTCTTGGTTACCTCCTGATCCTGTGCCTGTGCCTGTGTTTCTTCGGCAGGCTCCTCTGTGTTTTCCTCTTCTTCTTTTCCTGCATTTTCCTCAGTGCTGACGTCAATGGACGCCTTCACTGTTTTAGGATCTACTGCTGAAATGCCATCCGGAATAATAACCGGCAGGGTTAGCACAGTATCTTTCTCAATCTTGCTGACATCTACCTCTACCCTGACACTTTCAGTTTCATTCAAAATATCTTCCCGGCCCGTTATAGAAGCCTCATTAACATCAAGTTTAATCGAATTAATGGTTACCCCATCTTGCGTTTCCCCGTTCCGGACGATCGTAACAGGCACCGTCTTGCTTAACTGCTTAACCGGAACTGTTACCCGAATGGCCTGAGGCTCCACAATGACATCAAGCTTATTCATCTCACGGTCCAATACCCTGACTGTTGCATCATCAGCGATTGTCTCAGTTATAGGACCCTTGACATCAAGAGTTGCTTTAACAAAACTGATCCGCTCGATTACTTCTTTGGCTCCCGTGATTTTAACCGTCTTTGGTTCTGCAGATGCCGCTTCAGCCGTATAGCCCTCACCAAGAAGGCTATTATTAAATTCTGCATCCACTTTAAATTCCTGGGTGACTTTTTCGTGGACGGTCACATCTGCATATTGAGGATTAATGGTCACATCCAGTTTATCTGAGATATCACGAATCTTAATTTCTACTCTTTGGGAGCCAATTTCTGCATCTGTCAAATCTACATATACTTCAAAGTTCTGCTGTTTTTTCGCTGACTCAAGGTGACTTTTTGGGCCCTCCAAACTCAAATCAACTGTATCCGGTGTACCGGTTACGACCAGGTTTTCCGTATCATAATAGCTTTTCACCGGGACATCTTCAATAATGGCTGAATCCTGCTGGCCCGGAACATTTATTTCCTTTAATTCCTTATCTGCATCATACACAGAGTCAAAAAGAAAAAGGGCAAGAATCAAGGCAACAATCTTCATAAACCAGCGGGTGTCTACCATTTTATCAATTAACTTATCCATTCTTTTTCCCCCTCCAGTTCCAAAGACCTGAAGAAGTCTGCTTTATTTTCTGCTGAACAAGCAATTCACTTGAAAGCATATCTTTAAATGCCTCAGCCTTTAAGTCACGGTGCAGCTCCCCGTTTTTGGTTAAAGAAACACTTCCTGTTTCCTCAGAAACGATAATGGTAATGCTGTCAGTTACTTCACTTATGCCTAAAGCAGCCCTATGTCTGGTGCCCAGTTCTTTTGAAATGAAAGGACTTTCTGACAAAGGCAAATAACAGGCTGCTGCCGCCACACAATTCTTTTGAATGATAACGGCTCCATCATGCAGCGGTGTATTCGGTATAAATATATTAATCAGGAGCTCAGATGAAATTCTGGAATCCAGCCCAATACCGGTTTCAATATAATCGTTCAGCCCTGTTTCCCGCTCAACTGAAATTAGCGCACCAATGCGCCGTTTAGCCATATAATCTACAGCCTTCGCAATAGACTCGACCAGTTTCTCCTGATTTTCCTCCTCCTGATTAGCAGTCCTTGAGAAGAACCTTCCTCTTCCCAATTGCTCCAGTGCTCTTCGCAGCTCCGGCTGGAAAATGATTATGATGGCCAGAAATCCCCATAAAAGCACTTGCTCCATCATCCATCCTAATGTTTGCAGATGGAACTTGTCGCTTGCTACTTTAACCAGGATAATGACAAAAATCCCCTTCAGCAATTGGACAGCCTTTGTTCCTTTAACAATCATTATGAGTTTATAGATGACGTACCAGACAAGGAGAATGTCTATTGTATTAGCCAACAATTTCAAAATAGAGAAATCCGCAAACGACATTATCCTTCCTCCAAATATATATTTCAAAAGCAAAAATGCCTAATGTTCCTTTATGTAACTTTCATATTATATCATATTCATCGCTAATTCCAATTTTGAAACAGCATATGCCATCTGGAAAATTCAGCATTGTCATTTGCATACTAAGAATCCCTGCTTTATAGCAGGGATTCTCTATATTATTGACTACTTTTCTTTGTCTGTCTCTCCGGTTTCAAAGACATTTACAGCATCCTTAGCTGCCGTTTTGATGTGATACCACAGCCATTCGAATATGGCATCAACCTCTTCGATTTCTCCAGTAACCTTGCCGGCCGAAGCCATATACCGCTGGCCATTGATGACCGTAACATTCCCCTCGATCTCGCCCTGAATTTCCAAGTCGCCGTTCTTAACCACTACATCACCTTTTACCACTTCACCTTCAGGGACAATCACCTTATCGTTTTGAACCACAAGGTTGGGCTGCTTAGAAACGGATAATTGGTGATCCTGATCCCAGGAAGAGGCGACGCTTCCCATCATCAGAACAAGAAAGAGTGACGCCGCCGTTAAAAGCGGATGATGCCTGAACCAGCGCTGAACCCCGACTTTCCGTTTTTCTTTTGGCAATTTAGCCATAACATTTGCCGTGAAATTTTCAGGTGCCTGTATATGTGAAGTGCTTTGGACTAAAGCGATCGTTTTCTTTAATTCATGGAAATGAGTTTGACACTCCACGCAGGTTTGCAGATGTGCCCTTAATTCCTTCTCATGTTCGGCTGAGATCTCTTCATCTAGGTACTCGTGCATATAAACAACCATTTCTGCTGGACATTTCAAAGTTCTCACCCTCTTTATTAAACATATCTTAATTGATTTCTAAGAGCTTCCCGGCCTCGGTGAATCCGGGTCTTTACGGTTCCCAATGGAAGATCGAGTGTTTCACTGATCTCGTTCAGCGATAATTCTTCAATATATTTTAAAACAATAACCGAACGATATTTCTCAGGAAGCTTCGAGATTTCTCTTTGGATTGTTTCCTGCAGTTCCAGGCTTTCTACATCATCCTCCGGCAGCCTCGCATCTGAAGCGATTTGAGAATACATGTTCAGTCCATCCGTTCCGGCGACCTCTGCATCCAGATAATAATCAGGTTTCTTTTTTCTGATTCTGTCTATACAAAGGTTAGTGGCAATCCGATAGAGCCATGTGGAAAATTTCAAGTCAATATTAAAGCTGGCAATATTTACATAAGCTCTTAAGAAGGCCTCTTGAGCGATATCCTCCGCCTCATGCCTGTTTCCCAGCATTCTGTAGCAAATCTGAAAAACTTTATCTTTGTATATTTCAACAACTTCAGCATAAGCATCCTGGTCGCCTTTTAATACTTGCTTTATCCTCTTCTTTACGATTGTCTCCATTTTTTTACCTCCGCTCCAGTGCGGCTAATCGATAATACGAATCGATAGCGGAAAAGGTTTCGTTTTAATTAAAAAAACATTCAATTTCTATATTAGCAAATTTTTACTTATTCTGGTTTAATTTTTTTCTTTTAGGGTATAAAAGTACTAAATTTATTGAAAAGGGTTGGTTGCGGTGTGTGTTAAGGAATTATTGAGAGATATTGAGGACTGCCGGACAAGAATGATTCAATTAGCAGCTTCCGGATCTTTTACAGATCACATGGTAGTTGATGTCAGCATTAAACTCGATGAACTTCTAAATAAATATTATACACTTACAGCAAAAAAATGAGCAGAACTTGTCTATGTTCTGCTCATTTTTATTTTCCTTTATTATAGAAGCTTCTCGCCAAATAGTGAACCCATAAGCGCAACTGCTACAGTAGCTGTTTTGTTCTTGTCATCCAAAATAGGATTAACCTCTACAAATTCAGCCGATGTAATGATTTGTGCTTCTGCAAGCATCTCCATGGCCAAGTGGCTTTCACGGTAGCTGATGCCGCCAATAACCGGAGTTCCAACACCTGGTGCATCATGCGGATCCAGCCCATCTAAATCAAGAGACAGATGAACACCATCTGCATTTCTCTCTTTTAAATATGTAATAGACTCTTCCATAACCTTTGTCATTCCAAGTCGGTCAATTTCATGCATGGTGTACACTTTAATGCCCTTTTCCTTAATAAGCTCCCGTTCTCCTTCATCCAATGACCTTGCCCCAATAATAACAATATTCTCGGGCTTAACCTTTGGACCATATCCCCCAACATTGGTTAAAAGCGGATGGCCCATACCCAGGCTTACAGCAAGTGGCATGCCATGAATGTTTCCTGAAGGTGACGTCTCAGCAGTATTTAAATCCCCATGGGCATCATACCAGATTACCCCAAGATTCGTATAGTGCTTTGATACCCCTGCCAATGTTCCAATCGCGATGCTATGGTCGCCTCCGAGCACTAATGGAAAAGAACCGTCTTTTATGGCGTGATCAACTTTTTCTGCAAGCATTTCTGTTTTTTCAGCAATAAGGTGTAAGTTTCGAAGATTTGAATTTGGATCGATTTGAACCTCCGGACGGCCGATAGCAATATCGCCTTGATCATGGATTTCTTCAAATAAACATTTTAAACGTTCATTCACTCCGGCATACCGAATCGCACTTGGCCCCATATCCACACCGCGTCTCATCTGGCCAAGATCCATCGGCATCCCAATTATCGATAATTTCTGTCTATTCATAATACAAGTCCTCCCTTTCCCTTCATATATACATTTTAACCGCTTTCAAACACATGACTCAACTCGACAAAATTGTGTATATATATACGGCTGCCTGGGGTGAAGGTCCTGTTTTTCCGATATTTATAAAAAAAAATCCTTAAACCACACGGATTTAAGGATTGGTATATTATGTATGCTGGTGGAGCCTAGCGGGATCGAACCGCTGACCTCCTGCGTGCAAAGCAGGCGCTCTCCCAGCTGAGCTAAGGCCCCATTTGGAGCGGAAGACGGGATTCGAACCCGCGACCCCCACCTTGGCAAGGTGATGTTCTACCACTGAACTACTTCCGCAGCTTATTTGTATTTACAAGTAAGACCTTCAGGATTCGATTCCCAAGGTCTGCGTTTTTCTATAAAGTGAGCCATGAAGGACTCGAACCTTCGACCCTCTGATTAAAAGTCAGATGCTCTACCGACTGAGCTAATGGCTCATGATGAGTGATGTTTCCTAAAGCCTGATTCAGCTGAGTCAGATGTTCCAAAACACTGCGTGTTTTGTCACAGATTGCTATTCGGGTGAAGTAACTCACTGATGCTGCAATCTGCTCTACCGACTGAGCTAATGGCTCGTTCTCATGAAAATGGCTGGGCTAGCAGGATTCGAACCTGCGAGTGACGGAGTCAAAGTCCGGTGCCTTACCGCTTGGCTATAGCC